>NZ_JBIRXG010000010.1:0-232192 GCF_044388685.1 Streptomyces sp. NPDC020192
CCGCCCGGCCCCCCCCCCCCCGGGGGGGCCCCCCCCCCCCGGGGGCCCCCCCCCCCGCGGGGGGGGGGGGGGGGGGGGGGGGGGGGGCGGGGGGGGGGCCCCCCCCCCCCGCCCCCTGGCATCTGCCTGAGGGATGCTCAGGCATTCGTTTTCCCGGTTACGAGTTGACCTGCGTGGTCACCAGGTCCGAGAAGGTGGTCAGCCGGGTGTAGACACCCGGGTAACCGGCCTCCGCGCACCCCTCGCCCCAGGAAGTGATCCCTGCCAGGACGCCCCCGATGAGCAGGGGACCGCCGCTGTCGCCCTGGCAGGTGTCAACGCCACCGGATGTGTATCCGGCGCAGACCATGTCGGACTGGACGAAGTCCGAACCGTAGGAGCTCTTGCAGCTGGAGTCGGCCACGACCGGGACGGTCGCGGTCCGCAGCTGGTTGGAGGAGCCGCCGTTCTCCGAGGTGGTGCCCCAGCCGAGGATCCGGGCCGTGCTGCCGGCCGCGTACACGCCCGTCTGGGAGGAGGAGACGTACGACGCCGGGGTGTACGGCATCGCGGTCGTGAGGGTCAGCACGGCCACGTCGTTGCCGTTGGTGGCGTCCGTGTAGTTGGGGTTGATCCAGATCTTGCCGACCTTGCCGACCGTGCCGTCGGTGCCGTTCAGATACGCCCGGCCGCCGACCACGCGGATGCCGGCGGCGGACTCGCCCACCATGCAGTGCGCGGCCGTCACGACCTTCTTGGCGGCCACCAGGGTGCCGCCGCAGAACTGGCTGCCGGAGGCGTCCGTGATCTGCATGACGAACGGGTACGCCGTCGTCGTGGTGGTCGTACCACCGACGATGGGCTGCGGGGCGGCGCTCGCCGTGGGGGAGGCGATGACCACGGTCGCCGCGACGGCGGCACAGGCCACCAGGGTCGCGGCGGTCCGTCTGGCACGTGTGAGGCCGAACATGTGTCTCCTCAGTGGGGTTGCACCGGTGGGGGGTTCGCACGGGCGGGGTGAGGCACGGGGGTCGCGGGACCGACCCCCGTGTGCCCGGGCGAGCGGCACGCCCATTACGCTAGGACCCGGAACCCTTGGCTCCCAATGAGGGAACCCCCTAGGGGGGCGGGTGAGGGAAAACCCTCGGTCCGGTTCAGTTAACTCGCGCCGCGCTCAGCGCGCGCGCTTACCTGCCGCCAATCGGACGATGTCCACCCGCGATCGGATCCCCAGCTTGCGGTAGACCCGGGTCAGGGTCGCCTCCACCGTCTTGACGCTGATGAACAGCCGGGCGGCGATCTCCCGGTTGGTGGCGCCCTCCATGACCAGCGCGGCGACCTGACGCTCCATCGCGGCCAGCACGCCGAGCGCGTCCAGGGCGTCCGCCGCGGCCGGCGCCGGTTCCGGTTCAGGGGTCGTCAGGGCCTCGTCCACCTGGCGCAGCCAGGGCAGCGCCCGGCAGCGGCGGAACATCCGGGTGGCCTCGTCGTACCCGGAGGAGCCCGGACGTCTGCCGCGCAGCCGGGCCAGCGCGAAGGCGGCCCGTGCCTCCTCCAGTCCGTAGCCGAGCTTGCCGAGCCGGTCCTGAGCGGACGTCAGCTGGGCCACGGCCGCTTCCAGGTCGCCCTGGGCGGCCCGGACCAGTGCCTCGGAGCGGTCCAGGACCGCGAGGACGCTCTCCCGGCCGAGCCGCAGCGCGTGGTGCCGGCTCGCGTCGATGACGTCCTGCGCCTCCGCCGGTTCACCGATCCGGACCAGTGCCTCGGCCAGATCGCCCTGCCAGCGGCCGCGCGCCGGGTCGGTGATGCCGAGCCCCAGCTCCAGCCGGCGCACCCGGCGCAGCGAACGCACCGTGCCCGCCGGGTCCCCGGCCACCAGCTGGGCGTAACCGAGGGCGCCCAGGGCCCGGGAGAGATACATCTGGTCGCCGTCCTCCTCGGCGTGCTGCACCGCCTCCCGGGCGAGCGCCAGGGCCCGGTCCACATCACCGCCGGAGGCCTCCGCGAGCGAGGTGAGCATCGCCGAGGCGGTCTCGCCGATCCCGGAGTCCCGGGCGAGCAACAGGCTGTCGCGGGCCAGCTCCAGGGCGCGCCCGCAGTGCCCGGCGCGCAGTTCGGTCTCGGCGAGGCCGCGCAGGAAGTGCACCTCGCTCTCCACCGAGCCGCGCCGGCGCACCTCGCGCAGCAGCGCGGTGACCGCCGCCCGGGCCTCGGTCAGCTGGTCGCCCATGACCAGCCAGCGGAACCGGGCGCTGCCCGCCCCGTTGTGGTGCCAGGCCACCCGGGGGTCCTGAGGCTCCTTCAGGGCCCGCTTGATGGTGCGGGGCGCCTCCGGATGGCCCATCAGGGTCTCGGTCTGCGCCTGGAAGGCGAGCGAGAGCAGTTCGGTGCGCCGGTCGCCGCCGCGCGCGGCCAGCTCGGCGGCGTGCGCCGCGGCCTGCCGGGCCTCGGTGAAGTCGCCCGCCACGATCAGGGCCCGCCAGGCCAGCTGGTAGTGGACCAGGGCCAGCAGCCGGGGGTCGTCACCGGCGTCGGCGAGGGCCTGCGGGAAGACGGCGTCCACCTCGGCCATGGTGTGCCCGGCGCTGTCGATGACGATCATCCAGGCCCGCACCCGGTCGACGGGCACCGTCGCGCGGCTCAGCACCTCCCGGGCGATGTCCCGGGCCAGGTCGAGCTCGCCCGCGGTGATGGCGTCCTCGGCTGCCTGGAGCCGGCGCTCGGGCGGGCTCGGCACGCCGTCGGCGGGGGTGTGCCGGGCGGCGAGCAGCCCCAGCTGGGCCGCGACCGAGGGGGCGCCGCGGTCGCGGGCGAGGGCGGCGGCCTCGGCGAGCCGCGCGGCCACCTCCGGATCGGTGCCGGTGCTGGCCAGCGCCAGATGCCGGGCCCGCTCGATCGGATCGGAGGCGGCCGTGGACAGGGCCGCGTGCGCGGCGCGCCGCTCGGGGGCGGGCGCCTCGGCGTACAGCGCGGCCGAGATCAGCGGATGCGCGAACCGTACGGCGGGGGCGTCGGGCTCGGTGGCCAGCAGCCCGAGTTCGGCGGCCTGCGCGCACTCGGCCTCGGCGTTGGTCCGGCCGGCCGCGTGCAGCAGCGCCGGGGTGGGTCTGGCGCCGGCGCTGGCCACCAGCAGGGTGCGCCGGGCCTCGACGGACAGCATGTCCAGGCGGCTGAGCACCAGGGCGCGCAGGCTGGTCGGCACCGGCAGCGGCTCGCCCGGCCGGGGCGGGGTCGGGTTCTCGGCGAGGGCGCGGCCGAGTTCCAGGGCGAACAGCGGGTTGCCGCCGGAGGTGCGGTGGATCTCGCGGACCGTGGAGCGGGGCAGGCCGCCATGGCCGCGGTGGTCGAGCAGGTGGGCGACCTGGGTGCGGGTCAGCGCGCCGAGCCGGACCGCGAGGGTGCCCGGCGGGCAGGCGCGCAGGTGCCGGTCGTACTCCTGGCTCTCGGTGCCCTCGGTGCGTACCGCGCACAGCAGTTGGACCGGGGTGCCCTCCAGACGGCGGGCGGCGAAGCCGAGCAGTTCGGCGCTGGCCGGATCCAGCCACTGCAGGTCGTCGGCGACGACGAGGACACCGCCGCGCCCGGCCAGCGCGCGCAGCGCGGAGAGCACGGCGAGGCGCAGGGCGAGCCCGTCGCGCTGGAGGCTGGACTCGCCGCGGCCGGTGAGCGCCGACTCCAGGGCGGTGCGCTGGGCGGCGGGCAGCCGCGGGGAGACGTCGTCGAGGACCAGACCGAGGAGGTCGGCGAGGGCCAGGAAGGGAAGATGGGATTCGGACTCGGTGGCCGAGCAGCGCAGGACGGTGTGCGCGGTGGCGCCGTATTCCTCGGCCAATGCCCGCAGGACGGTGGATTTCCCTATTCCGGCGGGACCGTGGAGCAGCACACTGCCGCCCGAGGCGAGCTGGTCGCGGGCGCCGGTGAACAGCTCCTCGCGGCCGATGACCAGGTCGGGGCGGCACCTTGCAGGCTCCTGGAAGTCCCGTCGCACGGTCACCGCTCCCCTCGTGTGTCGTGTTCGGGCCAAATTCTAGGCAACGATCCCTGAAATTCAGACGGGCGCCGTGGTGAGGGAAATAACAGAAGGGCAAGTAGGGGGAAAATCAAGGCTTGCCCGCTTGAATAGTCAGGTTTCTTTACTGCTGTCACGCCCGGCCCGAAGGAGCTGCGGCACGGCCCGAAGGCCTACGGCAGCAGTCCCGCCCTGCGGGCCGCGGTCACCGCCTCCCCTCGTGTGTGGGCGCCCAGCTTCCGCATCGCCGAACGCAGATAGCCCTTGACCGTCTCCGGCCGTAGGCCCAGCCGGTCGGCCACCGCCGCGTTGGTGGCCCCGGCCGCCACCCAGGAGAGCACGTCGAGTTCGCGTGGCGCCAGACTCGCACCGGCCGTCGGACGGGCCGCGGTCAGCAGCCCGCACGCGGCCAGCAGTTCCGCCCGCAGCCCCGGGTCCGTGATCCGGGGCGCGAGCGCGCGCAGGGCCGCGTGCGCCTCGCGCACCTGCTCCCAGACGGCACCGTGCTCGGTGTCGGCCGGCTCCGGCCGGGCCGCCGCCAGCAGCTCCCGCACCTCGTCCCGCACCACCAGCGCCTGCTCCACGTCCCGGGCGACGGCCATCGCCGCGCCCAGCGTGCGGTCGCCGAGCGGCTGGGCCGAGCGCAGCGCGCCGTACAGCACCCCGCGCACCCGGCGCCGCACCACCACCGGCACCGCGAGCACCGAGCGGATGCCCTCGGCGGCCACCTGCACGTCGTACTCGTGGCTGATCTGCCGCGAGACCGAGTAGTCCGTCACGGCGCACGGCCGGGCCAGCGCCACCGCCTTGCCGCCGAGCCCGTAGCCGGAGGTCACCGCGAGTGCGCGCAGCGAGTCCGTGCGCGTGCCGCTCAGCTCGCTGATCCGCATCTGCGACCGGCCGGGCTCGACCAGGCCGCCGAACGCGAGCGGCAGGCCCGTCGTCCGGCGCAGCCGGACCAGCGCGCCGCCGATGTCCACTGCCCCCGCCACGTCTGCCGTCACCTGGTCCGTCCCTTCGGCCGCCCACACCCCCGTTCGGGGGTAGTGAGACCTGCATCACGGATTAGACGATGCCAGAGAGCCGCCCGGCAATGGTCCGGAACAGCAAGGAGCGTGTGATGACGACGGTGACCGAGGTGTTCCGTAACGCCAGGGACTTCCTTCTGGAACACCGAGAGGACTACACAGCCGCCTACGAGGGCTTCGCCTGGCCGCGGCCCGCGCGCTTCAACTGGGCGCTGGACTGGTTCGACGCGATCGCCGCCGGCAACGACCGGACCGCGCTGCACATCGTCGAGGAGGACGGCGAGGAGACCAAGCTGTCCTTCGCCGAACTCGCCGAACGCTCCGGCCGGATCGCGAACCACCTGCGCGCGCGGGGCGTCCGCGCCGAGGACCGCATCCTGGTCATGCTCGGTAACCAGGCCGAACTGTGGGAGACGGCGCTGGCCGCGATGAAGCTGCGCGCGGTCGTCATCCCCGCCACCCCGCTGCTCGGCCCGGCCGACCTGCGCGACCGCGTCGACCGCGGCCGGGTGAGGCACGTGATCGCGCGGGCCGCGGACACCGCCAAGTTCGCCGAGGTGCCCGGCGACTACACCCGGATCAGTGTCGGCGGCCCGGCGGCCGGCTGGGAGCCGTACGAGGACGCCTACACCGCCCCCGCCGCGTTCGTGCCCGACGGCCCGACCCTGGCCGACGACCCGCTGATGCTCTACTTCACCTCCGGTACGACCGCCCGCCCCAAGCTCGTCGAGCACACCCACACCTCGTACCCCATCGGGCATCTGGCGACCATGTACTGGATCGGCCTGAAACCCGGCGACGTGCACCTGAACATCTCCTCGCCCGGCTGGGCCAAGCACGCCTGGTCCAACCTGTTCGCGCCGTGGAACGCCGAGGCGACCGTCTTCCTGTACAACTACACCCGCTTCGACGCGCCGCGGCTGATGGCCGAGATGGACCGGGCGGGCGTGACCACGTTCTGCGCCCCGCCGACCGTGTGGCGCATGCTCATCCAGGCCGACCTCGGCCGGCTCGTCACCCCGCCCCGCGAGGCGGTCGCCGCCGGGGAACCGCTGAACCCCGAGGTGATCGACCAGGTCCGGCGGGCCTGGGGCGTCACCATCCGGGACGGCTTCGGGCAGACCGAGACCGCCGTGCAGGTCTCCAACAGCCCCGGGCAGGTGCTCAAGACCGGTTCCATGGGCCGCCCGAGCCCGGGCTACCGGGTCGAACTGCTCGACCCGGTCTCCGGCGCGCCCGGCGCCGCCGAGGGCGAGATCGCCCTCGACCTGTCCGAGCGTCCGGTCGGCCTGATGACCGGCTACCACGGCGACCCGGACCGTACGGCCGAGGCGATGGCGGGCGGCTACTACCGCACCGGCGACATCGCCGCGCGGGACGCGGACGGCTATCTGACCTACGTCGGCCGCGCCGACGACGTCTTCAAGGCCTCCGACTACAAGATCAGCCCGTTCGAGCTGGAGAGCGCGCTGCTGGAACACGAGGCGGTGGCCGAGGCGGCCGTGGTGCCCGCGCCGGACGAGGTGCGGCTGGCGGTGCCGAAGGCGTACGT
Source organism: Streptomyces sp. NPDC020192 (assembly GCF_044388685.1). NCBI lineage: Bacteria > Bacillati > Actinomycetota > Actinomycetes > Kitasatosporales > Streptomycetaceae > Streptomyces > Streptomyces sp. NPDC020192. The sequence goes on from NZ_JBIRXG010000010.1 coordinate 6,569, forward strand.
CGTCCTCGCCGAGGGATACGACCCCGGCCCGGACACCGCGAAGGTCATCTTCGAGCACTCCCGCCAGGTGCTCGCCCCCTACAAGCGCATCCGCCGGCTGGAGTTCGGTGCCCTGCCCAAGACGGTCTCCGGCAAGATCCGCCGCATCGAGCTGCGCGAGGCCACGGCCGAGGGCTCGCAGAACGAGTACCGCGAGGAGGACTTCCGGTGACCTCTCAGCTGTCGTACACGCACGGAACCGGTTCCATCGCCCTGCTCGGCGACACCATCGGCGCCAACCTGGACCGGGCCGTGGCGACCTGGCCGGACCGCGAGGCACTGGTCGACGTGCCGTCGGGGCGGCGCTGGACGTACGCCCAGTTCGGCGCCGCTGTCGAGGAGTTGGCGCAGGCACTGGTCGCCGCCGGGATCGCCAAGGGCGACCGGGTGGGCATCTGGGCGGTCAACTGCCCGGAGTGGGTGCTGGTGCAGTACGCCACGGCCCGCATCGGCGCGATCATGGTGAACATCAACCCGGCCTACCGCACCCACGAGGTCGAGTACGTCCTGAAACAGGCGGGGATCTCCCTGCTGTTCGCCTCCCTCAGCCACAAGACCAGCGACTACCGGGCGATGGTCGACGAAGTCCGGGGCGGATGTCCCGAGTTGCGCGAGGTCGTGTACATCGGCGACCCGAGCTGGGAGGCACTGCTCGGGCGGGGGACCGGTGACGCCCCGTACGCGGAACTGTCCTGCGACGACCCCATCAACATCCAGTACACCTCGGGAACCACCGGATTCCCGAAGGGCGCCACCCTGTCCCACCACAACATCCTCAACAACGGCTATTTCGTGGGGGAGTTGATCTCCTACACGGAGCAGGACAGGATCTGCGTACCGGTGCCCTTCTACCACTGCTTCGGCATGGTGATGGGCAACCTCGCGGCCACCTCGCACGGCGCCTGCGTGGTCATCCCGGCCCCCTCCTTCGAGCCGAGGGCCACCCTGGAGGCGGTGCAGCAGGAGCGCTGTACGTCCCTGTACGGCGTGCCGACGATGTTCATCGCCGAGCTGAACCTGCCCGACTTCGCGTCCTACGACCTCTCCACGCTCCGCACCGGCATCATGGCGGGCTCGCCCTGCCCGGTGGAGGTGATGAAGCGGGTCGTCGCCGAGATGCGCATGGCGGAGGTCTCCATCTGCTACGGCATGACCGAGACCTCGCCCGTGTCTCTCCAGACCCGCGTCGACGACGACCTGGAGCACCGCACCGCCACCGTCGGCCGGGTACTGCCCCACCTGGAGGTCAAGGTCGTCGACCCGGCCACCGGAGTCACTCAACCACGAGGCACGGCGGGCGAGTTGTGCACCCGCGGCTACAGCGTGATGCTCGGCTACTGGAACGAGCCCGAGAAGACCGCCGAGGCGATCGACGCGGGCCGCTGGATGCACACCGGGGACCTGGCGGTGATGCGCGAGGACGGGTACGTCGAGATCGTCGGCCGCATCAAGGACATGATCATCCGGGGCGGCGAGAACGTCTACCCGCGCGAGATCGAGGAGTTCCTCTACGCCCACCCGAAGATCAAGGACGTCCAGGTCGTCGGGGTGCCGCACGAGAAGTACGGCGAGGAGGTCCTCGCCTGTGTCATCCCGCGGGACCCCGCCGACCCGCCCACCCTGGAGGACGTCCGCGCCTTCTGTGAAGGCCGGCTCGCCCACTACAAGATCCCGGCCCGGGTGCGGATTCTGGAGGCCTTCCCGATGACGGTGAGCGGAAAGGTGCGCAAGATCGAACTGCGGGAGGCGTACGCCGATTCGTGACCTGGATCTGTCCCGCGGGACGTGTGCGTGCATGGTGCATGGGGCACATCTGAAAGCCATAAAGAGCTTCGTGTCCGGACTGGAGAGACGGTATGAGCCTGCCGCTGCACCTGTCGTTAAAGCTCGGCGCCCATCTGATCAAGCAGAAGATCCGGCGGGTGGAGAAGTTCCCGCTGCTGGTCGAGGTCGAGACGCTCTTCGCGTGCAACCTCGCCTGTGCCGGCTGCGGGAAGATCCAGCACCCGCACGACGTGCTCAAGCAGCGGATGCCGGTGCAGCAGGCGGTCGGAGCCGTCGAGGAGTGCGGGGCTCCGATGGTGGCCCTGTCCGGCGGTGAGCCACTGATGCACCCTCAGATCCATGAAGTCGTACGACAGTTGGTGCAGCGCAGGAAGTTCGTGCTGCTGTGCACCAACGCGCTGCTGCTGCCGAAGCACATCCACAAGTTCACGCCGGACAAGAACTTCGCCTGGATGGTGCACATCGACGGCATGCGGGAACAGCACGACGCGGCCGTCAGCAAGGAGGGCGTGTTCGACAAGGCCGTCGAGGCGATCAGACTCGCCAAGTCCAAGGGCTTCCAGGTGTACACGAACAGCACGTTCTTCAACACCGACTCGCCCCAGACGGTGATCGACGTCATGAACTTCCTGAACGACGAGGTCGGCGTCGACCGCATGGAGATCTCTCCCGGATACGCCTACGAGAAGGCGCCCGACCAGGACCGTTTCCTGGCGGTGGAACAGACCCGCGAACTGTTCCGCAAGGCGTTCGCCGACGGCCGCCGCAAGAAGTGGCGGTTCAACCACTCCACGCTCTTCCTGGACTTCCTCGAGGGCAAGGTGGAGTTCGAGTGCACTCCGTGGGGCATCCCGTCGTACTCGCTGAAGGGCTGGCAGCTTCCCTGCTATCTGATGGCCGACGGCCATGTCGCCACCTACCGCGAACTGATCGAGGACACGGAGTGGGAGAAGTACGGCCGCGGCAAGGACCCGCGGTGCGACAACTGCATGGCGCACTGCGGTTACGAGCCCAGCGCCGTGCTCGCGACCATGGGCTCGCTCAGGGAGAGCCTGCGCGCGATCACGGTGAAGTGAGCCGCACGGCCGCCCACCGGCCCGCACGGTCGGTGGGCGGCGCGTTCAGCGGGCAGCGGCGTGGGTCACCACTCCACGGGGAGACTGACCGGACCCTCCGTGATGAGGTTCTGGTGGGCGCGTATCTCCTCGGGCGGGACCGCGAGCCGCAGCCCCGGGAAACGGTCGAGAAGGGATCCGACGGCGATCTGCATCTCCACGCGCGCCAGCGGAGCGCCGATGCAGAAATAGCGCCCGTGGCCCAGCGTGAGATGCGCGTTGGGCCGGCGGCCGACGCGGAACACATCGGGGTCGGCGAACTGCTCCGGGTCCCGGTTCGCCGCGAAGTGCGGCACGATCACGGTCGCGCCCCTGGGGATCACCGTGTCGCCGAGGGGCACGTCCACCAGCGTCTGGCGCGGGATGCCGTAGCCGGAGTCCAGCGGGGCGTAGCGCAGCATCTCCTCCACCGCGCTGTGCAGCAGCGAGCGGTCCGCCCGCAGCGCCGCCAGCTGCTCCGGGTTGCGGAACAGGGCGAACATGCCCTTGCCGAGGGCGTTGCCGGTCGTCTCGTAACCGGCGATGAACAGCCCGTGCGCCGTCACCAGCAGCTCCGCCTCGGTGAGCTTCCCGGCGTCGGCGTCGTGCAGATGGACCAGCTGGGTGAGCAGGTCGTCGCCGTCCTCGTGGCGCTTGCGCTCGACCAGCTCCTTGAAGAAGCCCTCCATGTCGGCGTTGAGCCGCGCGATGTCCTCGGGCGAGCGGCCGGTCAGCGCCACCGAGTCACGGGCCCACCCGCGGAACCGGTCCTGGTCGGTGTTGGGCACCCCGAGCAGCTCGCAGATGACCTCCATGGGCAGCGGGAAGTGGTACGCCTCCACCAGGTCGGCGGGCGGTCCCTGCTCCTGCATGGCGTCGAGGAGTCCGTCGACGATCTTCTGCATACGGGGGCGCAGCGTCTCGACGTAGCGCGGTGTGAACGCCTTGCTGACGATCTTCCGCCAGCGCTCGTGGTCGGAGAGCTGGGCGGGGCGGGCGTTCATGGTGTCGTCGAAGCCGCCGTCCTCGGTGAGCCGCGCCGCGTCCTCGCCGATACGGACGAAACGTTTGTCCGCGAAGGCCGTACGGGCGTGGTCGTAGCGTGGGATCAGCCAGGCGAGGTCGCCGCTCGGCAGACGCACCTGGGTGACCGGGTCCTCCCGGCGTAACCGTGCGTACGGGCAGGGTGGCTGGAGCATGTCGTCGTGCGGGAAGGGGAAGGAGAGAAGGTCCAGTTCTGGCCGGGTCGTTTCCGTCGTCATGATCACCTTTCACGGCGCATGGTCCCGGTGCGTACTGCGAACGGTCAAAATCAGAACCGAACTGGACTGAAAATGCACGGACTTGACTTCTTCTAAATAGTGTTGCGATTGCTCGCGGCATGTGCATGCGCATTGACCGGGCGGGGTGTGCCCGTGAGGTCGAGGACGAACAGGGGGACGCGCAGGGTGTCCGCCCGGCTGCGGGCGTCGTCCGTGTAGCCGGCCAGCGAGAAGTACGCACAGTCCGTGGACTCCGTCATCGCCGTCAGCCACAGACACTCCACGTCCCGTGGCGCCGCCGGGCGGACGGTCGGGTCCACCTGGGCGAGGAGCCCGTGCGCGGCGAGCCCGATGCCCTTCGGGGGCCGCTGGTCGGCGCGGCGGATGTCGCGGTAGCCGAGCCAGCGCAGATAGAGCGCGGTGGTGGTGACGGCGTCCCGGGCGGTGTGGATGGCGCGCGGCTGGAAGGCGGGCCGGGTGCATCCCGGCTCGCGGCCGGCGGCCGGCCCCGGTTCCGGCCTCGGCTCCGGCGAGGCCGGGGGCGCCGCCGCGGGTGGCTCGGTCCCGGGGGTCCCGGCCACCGGGATGCGCAGCACCGTGCCGCAGGGGCATCCCAGCTCCGGGTGCGGCCACTGATTGCGGCGGCCGCAGGCGGTGCAGGGCAGCGCGAGCCACTCGTCGTCCCAGGCGCGGTGGGCCGTCGCGACCGGCTCGACGGCCGGATCGAGGCGCGGGGCGGCGAGCGCGCCGCACGCGCACGGATAGACCGGCGCGGTGTAGACGTGCTCGCGCCGGCAGGCCGGACAGCGCACCGGCACGCTCTCGGGCATGGCCACTCCCAGGCGTCGCGTCGGGACAGCGCCCCCATCCTGCTCCGGTCGGACCCTCCTTGTCCCTCTCTTGACGACCTTCGGCGACCCCCCTACATTGATTTCAGATAGTAGAAAGTAATTTCCGCAATACGGAAGTGCTCACCGCGGGGGCGCGACGGGAGTACGCATCCGACAGCCGAAGCAGGAGTACTCGATGGCTCGTATGACCGCTGCCCGCGCGGCAGTTGAGATCCTCAAGCGCGAGGGCGTCACCGACGCCTTCGGTGTGCCGGGCGCGGCGATCAACCCGTTCTACAAGGCGCTCAAGGAGGGTGGCGGCATCAACCACACCCTCGCCCGCCACGTCGAGGGCGCCTCGCACATGGCCGAGGGCTACACCCGTACCAAGCCGGGCAACATCGGCGTCTGCATCGGTACGTCCGGCCCGGCCGGCACCGACATGATCACCGGCCTGTACTCGGCCATCGGCGACTCCATCCCGATCCTGTGCATCACGGGCCAGGCGCCCACCAGCGTGATCCACAAGGAGGACTTCCAGGCCGTCGACATCGCCTCGATCGCCAAGCCGGTCACCAAAATGGCGGTCACCGTCCTGGAGGCCGCCCAGGTCCCCGGCGTCTTCCAGCAGGCCTTCCACCTGATGCGCTCCAGCCGTCCCGGCCCGGTCCTGATCGACCTGCCGATCGACGTCCAGCTCACCGAGATCGAGTTCGACCCGGAGACGTACGAGCCGCTGCCCGTCTACAAGCCGGCCGCGACCCGCGCCCAGATCGAGAAGGCGATCACCTTTCTTCTGGAGTCGCAGCGCCCGGTCATCGTGGCCGGCGGCGGCATCATCGGCGCCGACGCCTCCGACCTGCTGGTGGAGTTCGCCGAGCTGACCCAGACCCCGGTCGTCCCGACCCTGATGGGCTGGGGCACGCTACCCGACGACCACGAGCTGAACGCGGGCATGGTCGGCGTCCAGACCTCGCACCGGTACGGCAACGCGAACTTCCTGGAGTCGGACTTCGTCCTCGGCATCGGCAACCGCTGGGCCAACCGCCACACCGGCTACAAGCTGGACGTCTACCGCCAGGGCCGTACGTTCGTCCACGTCGACATCGAGCCCACCCAGATCGGCAAGATCTTCCCGCCGGACTACGGGGTCGTCTCCGACGCCAAGGCCGCGCTGGAGCTGTTCGTCGAGGTCGCGAAGGAACTGAAGGCCGAGGGCAAGCTCCCCGACCGTGCCGACTGGGTTGCCTCCACCCAGGAGCGCAAGGCCACCCTGCTGCGCCGTACGCACTTCGACAACGTGCCGATGAAGCCGCAGCGCGTGTACGAGGAGATGAACAAGGCCTTCGGCCCGGACACCCGGTACGTCACCACCATTGGCCTCTCCCAGATCGCCGGCGCGCAGATGCTGCACGTCTACAAGCCGCGCCACTGGATCAACTGCGGCCAGGCCGGCCCGCTCGGCTGGACCATCCCGGCCGCGATCGGCGTCGCCAAGGCCGACCCGGACAGCCCGGTCGTCGCCCTGTCCGGCGACTACGACTTCCAGTTCATGATCGAGGAGCTGGCGGTCGCCGCCCAGCACCGGATTCCGTACGTCCACGTCCTGGTGAACAACGCCTACCTGGGCCTGATCCGGCAGGCGCAGATCGGCCTGGACATCAACTTCCAGGTCAACCTGGAGTTCGAGAACATCAACACGCCCGAGATCGGCGTCTACGGCGTCGACCACGTCAAGGTCGCCGAGGGCCTGGGCTGCAAGGCGATCAGGGTCACCGAGCCGGACCAGCTGGGAGCGGCCTTCGAGGAGGCCAAGAAGCTGGCCGCCGAGTACCGGGTGCCGGTCGTCGTCGAGGCGATCCTGGAGCGGATCACCAACATCTCGATGAGCCGCACCATGGACATCAGCGACATCTCCGAGTTCGAGGACCTGGCCACCGAGCCGGGCCACGCGCCGACGTCGATCAAGCCGCTGAAGGTCTGACACACCGCACGCGACGAGGGGCGGTCCATCCGGGAGGATGGGCCGCCCCTCGTCGTGCTTCCCGCTTCCTGCCTGTCCCTGTCCTCGTCCCTGTCCACGTCTGCGTCTACCACTCGTGCTCCGACAGTCCCGGCCAGTCGTCCGGGCCGCCGCCCTGCCACTCGATGAGGTCGCTCTCCTCGACCTCGATCCGGTCCAGGTCGGCCAGCCGCAGGATCTCGACGACGTCGTCCAGATGGGAGGCGATCCCCAGGGTCACGTCCCCTTCTGTGACCCGCCGTGAGCCGTCCAGGGCCGGGGAGTGGACCACGATGTGCGGATACTGCGTCGGATTGCCCATGCCTTCAGCGTCCTGCGGATACGGCGGACGCGCACGCCGAAGCGCCCCCTGGACCAGGGGGCGCTTCGGCGGTGTCATGTGGCCGTCCGACGGCGCGAGGCTGGGCGCGACAGGTCGTTCGCGCCGCCGGACGGAGTCCGTGTTCGGCTGTTTGGCTGGGACCGCGGCGGATGCAACGGTCCGGGGCGCTCCTTCCCCTCAGGTCGAAGAAGGAGGTCCGGGACCTTCACCACCGCACTGGCTCGCATGCCGCCGCGGTCCTCGCCCTGCCCACGAGCTGTTCCGACCAGCCACCCCTCATCCGGGCCGGTCGGCTGCCGCGGGCTGTCCGCGGACTCAGTCCTCGCGCAGGGCGCGGACCGCGTCCTCCACGCGCTTGCCGTACTCCGGGTCGGCGGCGTGGAAGTGGGCCAGGTTCTTCTCGATCACGTCGTCGCGGGAGACCTGCGCGAGGCCGCCGGCGATGTTCGCGATCAGGCGGGACCTCTCCTCCGCGGACATCAGGCGGTACAGCTCGCCCGCCTGGTAGAAGTCGTCGTCCTTGGTGTGCAGGGGGGCGGAGTGGGTGCCCGTGTGGCCCGACACCGCCAGGGGGGCCGAGAGCGGGCGGCCGGTCTCCACCGGGCCGTCGTAGGAGTTCGGCTCGTAGTTCTTGGCGCCGCGGCCCTGGGCGTTGGCCGCCATGAAGCCGTCCCGGCCGTAGTTCTGCGCGGTCGTCGCCTTCGGGGCGTTCACGGCGAGCAGGGTGTGGTTGACGCCCAGGCGGTAGCGGTGCGCGTCCGCGTAGGCGAACAGGCGGCCCTGGAGCATCTTGTCGGGGGAGGGGCCGATGCCCGGAACGAAGTTGTTCGGGGAGAACGCGGCCTGCTCGACCTCGGCGAAGACGTTGTCCGGGTTGCGGTCCAGGACCAGACGGCCCACGCGCCGCAGCGGGTAGTCCTTGTGCGGCCAGACCTTGGTCAGGTCGAACGGGTTGAAGCGGTAGTCCGCCGCCTCGGCCGCCGGCATGATCTGGACGTACAGGGTCCAGGACGGGTGCACCCCGCGCTCGATGGCCTGCAGCAGGTCCGTCTGGTGCGAGCCCGGGTCCTTGCCCGCCAGCTCCGCGGCCTGCTCGCTGCTCAGGGAGCGGATGCCCTGGTTCGTCTTGAAGTGGTACTTGACGAAGAAGGCCTCGCCCTCGGCGTTCGTCCACTGGTAGGTGTGCGAGCCGTAGCCGTTCATGTGGCGGTACGACGCCGGGATGCCGCGGTCGCCCATCAGCCAGGTCACCTGGTGCGTGGCCTCCGGGGCGTGCGCCCAGAAGTCCCAGACGTTGTCCGGCTCCTGACGGCCCGTGAACGGGTCGCGCTTCTGCGAGTGGATGAAGTCGGGGAACTTGATCGGGTCCTTGATGAAGAACACCGGGGTGTTGTTGCCGACGAGGTCGTAGTTGCCCTCCGCCGTATAGAACTTGACGGCGAAACCGCGCGGGTCGCGCACCGCGTCCGCGCCGCCGAGGGAGTCGGCGACCGTCGAGAAGCGCGTGAACACCTCGGTGCGCTTACCGATCTCGCCGAGGAAGTCGGCGTGGGTGTAGCCGGTGACGTCGTCGGTCACCTCGAAGTGGCCGTACGCGCCGGAGCCACGGGCGTGCACCACACGCTCCGGGATGCGCTCACGGTTGAAGCGCGCGAGCTTCTCCAGGAGGTGCTGGTCCTGGAGCAGGAGCGGGCCGCCGACGCCGGCGGAGGCTGAGTTCTGGTTGTCGGCGACCGGGGCGCCGGACTCTGTCGTGAGCACGCGCTTCGACATCAGGGACCTTCCGTACGAGGGGCAGCGGAAAACTGTTTCCGCTTTGTGGAGCCTAAGTTCGGGCCTTCCGGGCGTCAACAGTTTGTTGAAGCTCGAGGCTGGGGATGTGTTCCGGGCGGCGCCGGCGCCTGGGCGCGACAGGACAGGTGTCAGCGACGGCGCCGCCCGGAAGTCTCGGGGTGCGTCAGACCTGGGCGCCGGACAGGCGCTCCACGGCCCGCAGCAGGGCCGAGTGGTCCAGGCCGCCGTCACCCTGGGCCCGCAGCGAGGCGACCAGCTGGGCGACGACGGCGCCGACCGGCAGGGCCGCGCCGACGTTGCGGGCGGCGTCGGTGACGATGCCCATGTCCTTGTGGTGCAGGTCGATGCGGAAGCCCGGCTTGAAGTCGCGGTTCAGGAAGTTGTCCTTCTTGCGCGTCAGCACGGTCGAGCCGGCCAGGCCGCCGCCCAGGACGTCCAGCGCGGCCGCCAGGTCCACGCCCGACTTCTCCAGGAAGACCACGGCCTCGGCGCACGCCTGGATGTTCACGGCGACGATCAGCTGGTTGGCGGCCTTCACGGTCTGGCCGGAGCCGTGCGGGCCGCACAGCACGATGGTCCTGCCGAGCGCCTCGAAGATCGGCTCGGCCTGGTCGAAGTCGGCCTGCTCGCCGCCGACCATGATCGACAGTACGGCCTCGATGGCGCCGGCCTCGCCGCCGGACACGGGGGCGTCCAGCACCCGGACGCCCTTGTCCCTGGCGGCCTTCGCGAGGTCCACGGAGGTCTGCGGGGTGATCGAGGACATGTCGATCAGCAGGGCGCCCTGCCGCGCGTTCTCCAGGATGCCGTCGGGGCCGTAGGAGATGGCCTCGACCTGCGGGGACGCGGGCACCATCGTGATGATCACGTCGGCGTCGCGCACGGCCTCGGCGATCGAGCCGGCCACGGTGCCGCCGGCTGCGGCCAGGCGGTCCAGCTTGTCCTGCTCCAGGGTGAAGCCGGTGACGTCGTAACCCGCCTTGATCAGGTTCTCGGACATGGGGGAGCCCATGATGCCGAGGCCGATCCAGGCAATCGCCGGGCGGGTTGGGTGGGAAGAAGCTGCAGGGTTGCTCATGTCAGGGGTGCCTCTCTCAACTGCTGTGCAAAGTCAGGGGTGTTCAGCGAGCCGCGCGGGCTTCCCTCGGGAGCCAGTCGAAGGCCTCGGCGCTCGGGCGGTCGCCCGGCTTGTACTCGAGGCCCACCCAGCCGTCGTAACCGGCCTTCCTCAGCTGGTCGAGCAGTTCCTCCAGGGGGAGCGAGCCGGTGCCGGGGGCGCCGCGACCGGGGTTGTCGGCGATCTGGACGTGGCCGGTCCTCGCCGCGTACTGCTCGATGACCGAGGGCAGGTCCTCGCCGTTCATGGACAGGTGGTACAGGTCCATCAGGAACTTCGCGTTCCCGAGGCCCGTCGCCTCGTTGACCTTGTCCACGATCCCGACGGCGGCGGGCGCGCTCACCAGCGGGTAGAGCGGCGACTCGGGCTGGTTCAGCGCCTCGATCAGCAGGATCGCGCCGATCCGGTCGGCCGCCCGGGCCGCGAGGACGAGGTTCTCCAGGGCGAGCGCGTCCTGCTCGGCCGGGTCCACGCCCTCGACGCGGTTGCCGTACAACGCGTTCAGCGCCGTGCAGCCGAGGGAGGCGGCGAAGTCCGCCGCCACGTCGATGTTGGCGCGGAACCTCGCCGACTCCTCACCGGGGACCGACAGGGCGCCGCGGTCCGGGCCGGGCAGCCGGCCGGCGTAGAAGTTCAGCCCCGTGAGCTGGACGCCCGCGTCCTCGATCGCCTTCTTCAGGGCGTCGAGCTCGGACTGCTCGGGGGTGGGGGAGTCGACCCAGGGCCACCACAGCTCGACCGCCGTGAAGCCCGCCGCGGCGGCGGCCGCGGGGCGCTCCAGGAGCGGGAGTTCCGTGAAGAGGATCGACAGGTTGACGTTGAAGCGCTGGTCTGCGAATCCCATCGGGGGCCGCGCTCCCTTCCGTGATCGAGATTCCGTATTGCGGAAGTTCGTTTCTGCTTAATGGAAGATTGCCGCCGTGTGTCGGCGCTTGTCAAGGGGCGTCCGTCACCGGCCGCCCGAAAGGCCCCATCGGGCGTTAGGTTGAGCGCGTGCGATTGAGAGTGGAGTTCACGACCGAACCCTTCGACCTGGACGAGGCGCCCGCGCACGCCCTGGCGGCGCGGGAGGTCATCGAGACGGCCGAGCTGGACGCCGTCGACGTCGGCCCGTTCGGCAACACGGCGGAAGGTGGCGCGGACAGCGTCCTGACCGCCGTGGACGCGCTGCTGCGCAAGAGCCTGAAGGCCGGCGCCACCCGGATCTCGCTCCAGGTCAACGTGATCGACGACGGGTTCGGGGAGGGCGATAGATGAGTGGCGACGAGCCCTTCATCGCGGCGGTGAAGCCGCTGGTCGACGCGATGGGCGGAGAGATCCTGCCGCCGGACGAGGCGCGGGACGAGGACGTCGTCCTCGCCTGGGAGGGCGTCGACGTCGTCGCCGTACGCCTGCCCCAGCTGGCCGACTCCCTCGACCACATCCTCGCGGCCATGGAGCGCCGGCAGGGGCGCCCGCTGGCCGACCTGGACCGCAAGGCCAAGCAGGAGCTCGTGCGGACCCTGGAGGCACGCGGCGCGTTCGCCGTCCGGCACGGGGTGGAGACGGTGGCCGGCGCGCTGGGCGTCAGCCGCTTCACGGTCTACAACTACCTGAACCGCGACAAGGGAGCCTGATCGGCCAAGGGGGTGGGGCGGGCGGACCGCCCCGGATCCGTCCGCTCTTGTTACACGGATTTTTCAACAAAGTGTTGACGTGGCGTTTCCGGGGGCGTTCACTAACGGCAGCCCGCTCAAGCACGAAGGCCGTTTCCGGCCACGGAGGCTCCCGTGACGACTTCCACGCCCCCGGGCCTGGCCCGGTTCAACGATCTGGAGGAGCGCGAGGCTCTCGCCGCCCTCCATGAGGCGTGCGCCTCCGCCGAGTGGGGCCGGCGCCTCGCCGCCGCCCGCCCGTACGCCACCGTCGACGACCTCTACGCCGCCGGCGACGCCGCCATGGCCGAGCTGACCACGGCCGACCTGGAAGAAGCCATGGCGGGACACCCCCCGATCGGGCGCCCCAAGCCCGGCGACCCCACCTCCGCGCGGGAGCAGGCCGGCATGGCCGGCGCCGCCGAGGAACTCAGGGCGGAGATGCTCGAGCTCAACCTGGCCTACCAGGAGAAGTTCGGCCATGTGTTCCTCATCTGCGCCACCGGCCGGACCGGCGAGCAGATGCGTGACGCCGTCAAGGAGCGGATCGGCAACGCGCCGGAGCGGGAACGGGAGATCGTCCGTACCGAGCTGGGCAAGATCAACCGTATCCGCCTGGCCCGACTCGTCGAAGAGGACGCCTGACACCATGAGCACCAGCACCACCGCCTCCGTGTCCACCCACATCCTGGACACCTCGATCGGCCGCCCCGCCGAGGGCGTCGCCGTCCAGCTCACGGCCCGCAGCGGTCGTCACGCGGACTGGCAGGCGCTCGGCGGCTCCGCGACCGACGCCGACGGCCGGTGCAAAGACCTGCCGGCACTGCCGGAGGGGACCACACATGTACGGCTCGACTTCGCGGTGGAGCCGTACTTCGAGAAGAAGCAAGCCGATGCGCAGCAGGACGCCCCCGCGAATCGGGACAGCGGACGCGGCGTGTTCTTCCCGGAGGTGGCGATCACGTTCGCCGTCGTACCGGGCGAGCACTACCACGTGCCGCTGCTGCTCAACCCGTTCGGCTACTCCGTTTACCGAGGGAGCTAGCAGACACCATGGCAGACATTTCCCGCCCGGCCCGCCCGGTGATCCTTGGACAGAACCAGTACGGCAAAGCCGAGAACCGAGTCGTCAAGATCACGCGGGACGGCGCCACCCACCACATCAAGGACCTCAACGTCTCCGTCGCCCTGAGCGGTGACATGGACGAGGTCCACTACTCCGGCTCCAACGCCAACGTCCTGCCGACCGACACCACCAAGAACACGGTGTTCGCGTTCGCCAAGGAGTACGGCATCGAGTCCGCCGAGCAGTTCGGCATCCACCTCGCCCGCCACTTCGTCACCTCGCAGGAGCCGATCCAGACCGCGCGGATCCGCATCGAGGAGTACGCCTGGGAGCGGATCGAGACCTCCGACGCCAACTCCAGGTTCATCGGCGCGGACGAGGTCAAGCACTCCTTCGTCCGCAAGGGCCAGGAGACCCGCGTCACCCAGATCACCTACGACGGTGAGCGGTGGGAGGTCGTCTCCGGTCTCAAGGACCTGGTCGTGATGAACTCGACGAACTCCGAGTTCTGGGGTTACGTCAAGGACAAGTACACGACCCTGCAGGAGGCGTACGACCGCATCCTGGCCACCCAGGTCTCCGGCCGCTGGCGGTTCAACTGGACCGACGACGAGCAGAAGATGCCCAACTGGGAGAAGTCCTACGAGCAGGTCAGGAAGCACATGCTCCAGGCCTTCGCCGAGACGTACTCGCTCTCGCTCCAGCAGACGCTGTACCAGATGGGTGCGCGGATCATCAACAACCGCAGCGAGATCGACGAGGTCCGCTTCTCGCTGCCGAACAAGCACCACTTCCTGGTCGACCTGGAGCCGTTCGGGCTCAAGAACGACAACGAGGTCTACTTCGCCGCCGACCGGCCCTACGGCCTCATCGAGGCGACGATCCTCCGGGACGGCTGCGAGCCGAAGATCCCGGTCGACATGACCAACCTCTGACGCGGGACGCGCGCCCCCCGCCAACCGGCCCGGGGGCGCGCCACACCGGAGGGAACGAAATGGCACTGCCTGCGAAGGGGCCCGACACAGCCCCGTGTTCCACCCCGCCGGTGCACTCCGAGAACGCCGTCACGTCCGACGCCGTCACATCCGTGCACCCGGTGGACGAAAAGCTCCACCCCTCGCGGCTCGTCCCCGCCGCGCTCCAGCACATCGCCGCGATGTACGCGGGCGTCGTCACCCCTCCGCTCATCATCGGTCAGGCCTGCGGACTCGACAGCGCGGCCCGCACCCGGCTGATCGCCGCGAGCCTGATCGTCGCCGGCGTCGCGACCCTCCTGCAGACCCTCGGCGTCAAGGGCTTCGTCGGCAACCGGCTGCCCTTCGTCAACGCCGCCTCCTCCGCGAGCATCGCCCCGATCCTCGCGATCGCCGAGACGAACGGCAAAGGGCACCAACTCCCCGCCGTCTACGGCGCGGTGATGGTCGCCGGTGTCTTCTGCCTCGCAGTGGGACCGTTCTTCGGGCGCCTGCTGCGCTTCTTCCCGCCGCTGGTCACCGGCGTGGTCATCACCCTGATCGGCGTCACGCTGATGCCGGTCCCGGTGAGCTGGGCGCAGGGCGGCGACCGGAACGCCGCCGACTTCGGCTCCCTGCGGCACCTCGCGCTCGCCGGGTTCACCCTCGCCGTGATCCTGCTGATCCAGCGCTTCGGGCGCGGCTTCGTCCGGCAGATCGCCCTGCTCTTCGGGCTGTTCATCGGCACCCTGGCCGCGATCCCGTTCGGCATGGGCGACTTCAGCGCCCTGAGGTCCGCGCCCGTCGCCGCGCTGCCCGCGCCCTTCGCCTTCGGCCCGCCCGAGTTCCAGCCCGCGGCCGTCCTGTCGCTGTGCATCGTGATGCTGGTCCTGATGACCGAGTCCAGCGCCGGCATGCTGGCCCTCGGCGAGATCTGCGACCGCCGTACCGACGCCAGGACCATCACCCGGGGCCTGCGCACCGACGGCCTCGCCACCCTGATCGGCCCGGTCTTCGGCGGCTTCCCCACCTCCGCCTTCGCGCAGAACGTCGGCGTCGTCTCGCTCACCCGGGTGCGCAGCCGCTACGTCGTCGCCGTCGCCGGCGGCGCCCTGCTGGTCCTCGGCGCCTTCCCGGTGCTGGGCGCGGTCGTCTCCCTGGTCCCCATGCCGGTCCTCGGCGGCGCGGGTATCGTCCTGTTCGGCTCGATCGCCGTCAGCGGCATCCGTACGCTGTCGGAGGCGGGCCTGGACGACAGCTCCAACATCATCCTGGTCGCCGTGGCGCTCGGTGCCGGCATCATCCCGCTGGCCGCACCGACCTTCTACGCGGACTTCCCGGCCTGGGCGCAGACCGTGCTCGGCTCCGGCATCAGCGCGGGCGCGCTGGTCGCGGTCCTGCTCAACCTGTTCTTCCACCATCTCGGCACCCGGAGTGGCGGGCCCGCTCCGGCACTCAAATCCTCCTAGGGTCCTGCCGTGCCCTCCCCGTGGACGCCTCCCCGCCTCCCCTGTTCACGGGCCCGCCACTGAAAGACAAGGAAGCACCATGGCACCATCGGCAGACCAGCGCATCGTCATCGAGAACTGCGCGATCGCGACCGTGGACGCGGGCGACACCGAGTACGCCTCCGGGTACCTGGTCCTCGCCGGCAACCGCATCGAGTCGGTCGGCGCCGGCCAGGCCCCCGCAGGCCTCGAGAACGTGGTGCGCCGGATCGACGCGAGCGGCCACCTGGCCACGCCCGGCCTGGTCAACACCCACCACCACTTCTACCAGTGGATCACCCGGGGCCTGGCCACCGACCACAACCTGTTCAACTGGCTCGTCGCGCTCTACCCCACCTGGGCGCGCATCGACGAGCGGATGACGTACGCGGCCGCGCAGGGCTCCCTCGCCACGATGGCCCGCGGCGGTGTCACCACCGCCATGGACCACCACTACGTCTACCCGCAGGGCTCCGGCGACCTGTCCGGGTCGATCATCCGGGCCGCTGCCGAGATGGGTGTACGCTTCACCCTCGCCCGCGGCTCGATGGACCGCAGCGAGAAGGACGGCGGCCTGCCGCCGGACTTCGCCGTCGAGACGCTGGAAGGTGCCCTCGCGGCCACGGAGGAGACCGTCAAGCAGCACCACGACGCCTCCTTCGACGCCATGACCCAGGTGGCCGTGGCGCCCTGCTCGCCGTTCTCCGTGTCCACCGAACTCCTGCGTGAGGGTGCCGAGTTGGCGCGCCGACTGGGGGTACGGCTGCACACCCACGGCTCGGAGACCGTGGAGGAGGAGAAGTTCTGCCACGAGCTGTTCGGCATGGGCCCGACCGACTACTTCGAGTCCACCGGCTGGCTCGGCGAGGACGTGTGGATGGCGCACTGCGTCCACATGAACGACTCCGACATCGCCGCGTTCGCCCGCACCAGGACCGGCGTCGCGCACTGTCCGTCGTCCAACGCCCGCCTCGCGGCGGGGATCGCACGGGTCCCGGACATGCTGGCGGCCGGCGTCCCGGTCGGCCTCGGCGTCGACGGTACGGCGTCCAACGAGTCCGGCGAACTCCACACCGAACTGCGCAACGCCCTGCTGATCAACCGCCTCGGCGCCCACCGCGAGGCCGCCCTCAACGCCCGCCAGGCGCTGCGGCTCGGCACCTACGGCGGCGCCCAGGTCCTCGGCCGAGCCGGCCAGATCGGCTCGCTGGAGCCCGGGAAGCTGGCCGACGTCGTGCTGTGGAAGATGGACACCCTCGCCCACGCCTCCATCGCCGACCCGGTGACCGCGCTGGTCTTCGGCGCGGCGGCCCCGGTCACCGCGTCCTTCGTCAACGGCGAGCAGATCGTCGACAACGGCCGCCTGCTGACGGTCGACGAGGACGCCATCGCCCGCTCCACCCGCGAGGAGGCCCAGCGCCTCGCCCGGATTGCCGCCCAGGCCTGATCCACCCCACACTTCGGTGCGCCGGCCCGGTACAGGGCCGACGCACCGGAAACCCGGCGACGGGCCGCTCGTACGGCCGGCTCACCGGGTCACCCGGCGCAAGCCCCGCGGGGCCGGGCGCCGGAAAGCCCGGCGGCCGCCTGCCCGGTGGCCGCCGGCAGGCTCGGCCCTCGCCCGCGTGGACGAAGCGGGTGCAGCGGACGGAGCACCGGAGGATTCCGGGCGGTCTCCCCGTACCTGCGGGTGGCCCGCCGGACAGCTCGGTGGGTCTCCGCAGGGCTGATCCGCCGGAATGCCCGGCGGCCGGCCCCACGGCCGGTCCGCCGGAAAGGCTCGGCCGTCGCCTCACCGGACGGCCCGCCGGAAAGACTCCGGCCGGGAGGGACGGCTCCCGGCCGGGAACCGTGGACCCGAGCGGGGTCCGCGGCTGCCGTTCCGGGGCGGGTGCGTCCGCACCCGCCCCGGAACGGTCACCCCCCACCGCTCGCCACTTGAGCGCCCTCCGTCACCGGTCCCGCACGACCAGACGCACCACCTCCATGAAACCCGCGTTGACGAAGACGTGTTACCCGACCGGAGGAGCCGCCGTGGCCGCCCATCCTGTTGACGAGAAACTCCCCGCCCTCAAAATGGCGACCAGCGGCCTGCAGCACGTGGCCGCCATGTACGCGGGAGTCGTCGCCCCACCCCTGATCGTCGGCGCGGCCACAGGCCTCTCCGGCACCGACCTCACCTTTCTCACCGGAGCCTGTCTGTTCACCGCCGGGCTCGCCACCTTCCTGCAGACCCTCGGCTTCTGGAAGATCGGCGCCCGGCTGCCGTTCGTCAACGGCGTCACCTTCGCCGGCGTCGCGCCCATGACGGCCATCGTCGCCTCGGCCAAGGACAAGTCCGACGCCCTGCCGATGATCTTCGGCGCGGTGATCGTCGCCGGTCTCCTCGGCTTCCTCGCGGCGCCCTTCTTCAGCAAGGCCGTCCGCTTCTTCCCGCCCGTCGTCACCGGCTCGGTCATCACCCTGATCGGCGTCTCTCTGCTCCCGGTCGCCTTCGGCTGGGCCCAGGGACCGAACCCCGCCGCGCACGACTACGGCTCGACGACCAACCTCACCCTGGCCGGCATCACCCTCGTGATCGTCCTGCTGCTGCGCCGCTTCACCCGCGGCTTCGTCAAGCAGATCGCGGTCCTGCTCGGCCTGATCCTCGGCACACTCATCGCGATACCCTTCGGCGCCACGGACTTCAGCCCCGTCGCCCACGCCGACGTCGTCGGTTTCCCGACGCCGTTCCACTTCGGCGCCCCGACCTTCCACATCGCGGCGATCCTGTCGATGTGCGTGGTCATGGTCGTCTCCATGACCGAGTCCACGGCCGACATGCTCGCCCTCGGCGAGATCGTCGAACGCCCCTCGGACGAGAAGACCATCGCGGCCGGTCTGCGCGCCGACACCCTCGGCTCCGCGCTCAGCCCGCTCTTCAACGGCTTCATGTGCAGCGCCTTCGCCCAGAACATCGGCCTCGTCGCCATGACGCGGATCCGCAGCCGCTTCGTCGTCGCGGTCGGCGGCGGTTTCCTGGTCCTGATGGGCCTGTGCCCGATGGCCGCCTCGCTCATCGCGGTCGTCCCCCGGCCGGTCCTCGGCGGCGCCGGCGTCGTACTGTTCGGCTCGGTCGCCGCGAGCGGCATCCAGACCCTGGTCCGGGCCGGCCTGGAGAAGGACAACAACGTCCTGATCGTCGCGGTCTCCCTCGCCGTCGGCATCATCCCGATCACCACGCCGGGCTTCTACCACGCCTTCCCCGAGACCGCGAGGATCGTCCTGGACTCGGGCATCTCCACCGGCTGCCTCACCGCCGTCCTGCTCAACCTCGTCTTCAACCACCTCGGCACGAACCCCGACGCCGAGGACGTCACCCATCCCATGGAGTCGGGCCAGGAACTCACACCCACCCACTGAACACCGGTGCGGGGCACGGCAGATGCCGTGCCCCGCACGGCCGGGTACGGCAGGCTGGGCCCATGAACGAGTCCGGCCGGGTCGAGGCCTTCAGCGACGGCGTGTTCGCCATCGCCATCACCCTGCTCATCCTGGACATCAAGGTGCCGAAGGAGGGTGAGAACGGCGGTCTGTGGCACGCGATCGGCGCGCAGTGGCCCTCCTACGCCGCCTATGTGGTGAGCTTTCTGGTCATCGGCATCATGTGGGTCAACCACCACCAGCTGTTCAGCTACGTCGCCCGGGTCGACCGGACGCTGATGTTCCTGAACCTGCTGGTCCTGATGGTCGTGGCCGCCGTACCGTGGCCGACCGCCATGCTCGCCGAGTATCTGCGCGAGGACACCGCCTCGCACGCCGCGGCCGCCGTCTACAGCCTGGTGATGGTCGCGATGGCCCTCACCTTCCAGGCCCTGTGGTGGCATCTCACCCGCACCGGCCACCTCTTCGACGCCCGGGTGGACACGGCGGCGGCCCGCGCCACCCGGATCCGGTTCGCCCTCGGCTCCCTCGGCTATCCCTTGACCGTGGCCCTCGCCTTCGTCTCCGCGCCCCTCACCCTCGCCGCCCACGGCCTGCTCGCCCTGTACTACGGCTTCAACCAGGTACCCGTGCCGCTCCGCCGGGACACCCCGTGAGCCGAACCGCTCAGAAACGCGGCATGCCCTGACAGGGCGTCAGCGCGGGCAGCCGGCCGACGAAGTACGAGCGGGGCGGGACCCCCATCAGGGCGCGGAAGTCGGACGTCATGTGTGACTGGTCGAAGTAGCCGGTGGTGGCGGCCAGTTGGGACCAGGGGGCGTTTCCGGCCCGGGTGACGAGCGTGCGGACGCGGTCGATACGGGCGTAGTGCTTGGGGGAGACCCCGACGCCCTCGGCGAACAGATTGCGCAACTGCCGCTCGCTGACCGCCAGTTCCCGGGCCACGTCCCGCACCTGCGCCGGTCCCCGGTCCGGGCGGACCGACAGCGCGTCGACCCCCGCCCGCAGCAGCGCCGTACGGGCCGGGTCCACGGCGGCCGACAGCAGCTCCGGGAGCGTATCGGCGAGGTACGGCACCGCCTCCCGCGGGTCCAGCCGGCGCAGCCCGGCCGCCAGCCGACGGGGTGTCTCGCCCGGCAGATCCGCCAACCGCACGACCCTGCCGACCAGTTCGGCCGCCGGTACCCCCAGCAGCGGCCGGGCCGTGCCGGGTGCGAGGCGCAGTTCGACGCAGCGGACGTGGGCCTTGCCCTCGTGGTACGAGGCCCGCACCCGCGGCCCGGAGACGAGCACATCGCGCCGCCCGTCCGCCCCCACCCGCAGGATCACCTTGGTGACCGCGGCGGGCAGCCGGATGAAGGGCTGCTCGGCGGGCTCGGCGAGGGACACGGACAGCGTGCGCACCCCGGCGATCCAGGGGCGCAGCACCTCGGGTGTGGTCAGGGCCTGCTCGGCGACGGCGTTCGGCATCACTCCACGGTAAGCGCGCCCGACCGCTTCCGGGCCGGTGAACCGTGCCGGAATTTCCAAGAGTCCGGCATCGCTCCCGGCCCATCGTGGACCGCATGATTCTGGTGACGGGTGCCACGGGCACCACCGGCAGTGAAGTCGTACGACAGCTCACGGCGCGCGGCGAGAAGGTGCGCGCGCTGACCCGCGACCCGGGAAGGGCCCAGCCGCCCGCCGGGGTGGAGACGGTCCGCGGGGACTACGCCGACCCGGACTCCCTGGCGGCGGCGATGGCCGGGGTGACGGCCGCGTACCTGGTGTGTCCGCCCGGTCCCGGCGCCGCCCACGACACGGCCCTGGTCGCGGCGGCCCGGGCGGCGGGGGTGCGGCGGCTGGTGAAGCTCTCCGCCATCGGCACCGACGATCCCGCCACGGGGCCGACCGTCGCCTGGCACGGGGAAGGGGAGCGGGTGGTCCGGGGAAGCGGTGCCGAGTGGACGGTCCTGCGGCCGTCGTCGTTCGCCTCGAACACGCTGGCCTGGGCGGCGGCGGTCCGCCGGGGCGAGCCCGTGCCGAACATGACCGCCGACGGCGCCTCCGGCGTCATCGACCCGCGCGACATCGCCGAGGTGGCCGTACGGGCCCTGCTCGACGCCGGGCACGCGGGCCGGACGTACACCCTGACCGGACCGGCGGCGATCAGCGCCCCGGACCAGGTCGCCGTCCTCGCCGAGGTGCTCGGCCGCCCGCTCACCGTCCGGAACCTGACGCCGCAGGAGACCCGCGACTTCCTCCGCACCGCCTACGGCATCGACGAGACCGGGGTGGAGGACGTCCTGACCGGTGTCGCCTATCTCCGCGACGGCCGCAACGCGACGGTCACCGAGGACGTGCCCGAGGTGCTGGGCCGGCCGGCCCGGACCTTCCGGGAGTGGGCCGAGGACCACAAGGAGGCCTTCGACGCGGCCTGAACAGGACGGAGAGGACGGCGGGGAACCGGAGGCCGCCTACCGGCGCCGGGGCCGCAGCACCACCCCGGCCAGCACCAGGGCCGCCACCGCGATCCCCGTCGCCACCCGGAAGGCCAGCCGGTAGCCCTCCGCCGTGGCCGGGATCAGCTCCGCGCCCCGGTCGAGCAGGCCGCCGGTGCGGCTCGCGGCCAGCGTGCTCAGCACCGCCAGGCCCAGTGAACCGCCCACCACCTGCGTGGTGTTGAACAGCCCCGACGCCAGCCCCGCGTCCTCCTCCCGCGCCCCGGACATCGCGAGCCCGGTCAGCGCGGGCATCGCCGCCGCGAACCCGGCCGAGAGCAGCAGCAGCGGCGGCAGCACGTCGACGGCGTAGGACGCGTGCACCGGCGCCCGGCTCAGCAGCGCCATCCCGGCGGCGATCAGCACCAGACCGGCCAGCAGCACCCGGTAGCCGCCGTACCGGGCGACCGTGCGCGCGGACAGGCCCAGCATCAGCAGCCCGATCGCGACCGGCGCCGGCAGGAACGCGGTGCCGGTCGCCAACTCGCCGTAGCCGAGCACCCTTTGCAGATACAGCGCGCCGATGAACTGGAAGCCGTACATCGTCGCGATCATCAGCACCTGCACCGCGTTGGCGCCGCTCAGCAGCCGGGAGCGGAACAGGCGCAGCCGCAGCAGCGGGCGGGCGGTCCGGGCCTGGCGCAGCGTGAACGCCGCGAACAGGGCGAGGGCGAGGGCCGTGAGCAGCAGGGTGGCGGTCAGGGAGCGGCCGCCGGCGCCGACGATGACGTACACCGTGAGCATGAGCGCGCTCGTGACCAGCGCGGCTCCCGGGTAGTCGGCACCCTTGCCGAGCCCGGCGCCGCGCTCCGGGGCGAGGACCCGTAGCGCGGCGAGCCAGGCGGCCACGCCGATCGGCAGGTTGATCAGGAAGATCCAGTGCCAGTTCCGCGCCTGCGTCAGCGCGCCGCCGAGGAAGGTGCCGAGCGCCCCGCCCGCCGCGCCGACCGCGCTGAACGCCGCGATGGCGCGGGCCTGTTCACGCGGCTCGGGGAAGAGGGCGACCAGCATGCCGAGGACCACCGCGGAGGCCATCGCGCTGCCCGCACCCTGGAGCGCCCGCGCCGCGATCAGCAGCCCCTGGCCGGTGGCGGTCCCGGCGAGCACCGAGGCCGCGGTGAACACGGCCAGCCCGGCCGTGAACATGCGCTTGCGGCCGACCAGATCACCGAGCCGCCCCACCAGCAGCAGCAGCCCGCCGAAGGCGATCAGATAGGCGTTGACGACCCAGGCCAGCCCCGGCCCGCTGAAGCCGAGGTCGCGCTGGATGGCGGGCATCGCCACCGTGACGATGTTGCCGTCCAGCACGGTCATCAGGGTGCCCGCGCACAGCACGGCGAGAGACGCCCAGCGCGAGTACCTGCGTGACGCTGTCACCGCCGCCGGTGACATGCTGTTCTCGATGGTGGCCGACATGACTCCCCGTTCCTCCCACACACCTTGGTGCACGACTTGTAACGGGGTTCATCGTGGGTGACCATGGAGGCCGGCGTAAGGAGGCAGTCGGATGTCCCAGAGGAACACCGGTGTTACCGTCCAGGCAGTGAACGCACACGCCTGCCCCATCCGGGAAGTTCTTGACAGGGTGGCCGGCAAATGGAGCGTGCAGATCCTCGTCGCCGCCGCGCACGGACCCATCCGGTTCACCGAACTGGAGCGCGGCATCGAGGGCATCAGCCGCCGGATGCTCACCCTCACCCTGCGCAACCTGGAACGGGACGGCCTCGTCACCCGCACCGTGCATGCGACGGTGCCGCCGAAGGTGGAGTACGAACTCACACCCGTCGCCCACGAGTTGAACGACACCCTGCTACGGCTGACCGACTGGGCCGAGCACAACCGCGAGTACATCGCGGGAGCCCGGGCGGCCTACGACGCCGAACACCAGCCGGAGTTGCTCGACGCGTAGGCGTGCCCCGCCTGAGATCCGGTGGAACTCCAGGACGCTCAGCGACGGTCCAGGCCCACCTTCGATCTCCTGAACTGGCCTGGCACTTCCACGAGTTGGCGCCGACTTGGCGGCCGGTGCCGTCGGCGGCACCAGCCGGTTACGGTGTCGGTCAGGCCGTCACATTCCTGTGCTCCGGCCGGTCATAGGGGTGAAGCCGCGGGTCGGTCCGACCCGGCGGGCACGGGACAGATCAGGAGAGATCATGAGCGGCAAGCTCGACATGTCGTTGATGTACGCGATGCACAACGCCCTGCGGCGCGAGCTGGAACAGATGGCCAGGATCACCGCGCGCGTCGACGACGACCCCCGGCGGTTCCTCACCGGCGCCGTCGGCTGGGACATCTTCAAAAAGGCCCTGCACATCCACCACACCGCCGAGGACGAGGCGCTGTGGCCGGTGGTGCGCGAGATCGTGGCCGGGCGCCCCGACGACCTGGCCCTGCTGGACGCGATGGACGCCGAACACGGCGCCATCGACCCGCTCATCGTCACCATCGACGCCGCGCTGGCCGACCCGGAGGGCGGACCCGAACGCCTCGCGGCCGCCGTCGACGCCCTGGCCACCAACCTGACCGGACACCTCAAGCACGAGGAGGACGAGGCACTGCCCCTGATCGAGGCCACCCTGTCGCTCGAGCAGTGGCAGCACTACGGCCAGGTCCACGGCGCCAAGACCGGTCCCGACGGCCCCGTCCTGACCCCCTGGGTCCTGGACGGCGCCGACGAACAGACCATCACCACCATGCTCGCCATCCTGCCCGAGCCCGTACGCGCCGCCTACCACAATGCCTGGCAGCCCTCCTACGCCGCCCTCGACAAGTGGAACACCAAGAGCTGAGGCAGGACTGAGGCGCCGCACATGCCGACCGCCTGTACGGCCGGACCGCCGGCTGTACGGGCGGTCGGCGTGGCCCGGGCGCCGAGCCTACAGGCCGAACAGGTTCGGGGCGGCGCCCAGTTCCTTGAACACGGTGCGTGGGTCGGCGACCAGCCTGCGGTCCTTGAGGTCCAGCAGGCCGGCGACCGCGGAGATCTCGGCCGCCACCGTGCCGTCCGCCCTGCGTATCTCCTGCCGGATCGTGAAGGTCTTGCCCGCGCCCCACTCGAACGCGCAGGTCACATCGACCTCGTCACCGGCCAGCAGCTCGCGCCGGTAGCGGATCGTCGTCTCCAGCGTGACCGGCCCCACCCCCTTGCCCACCAGCCCGGCCTGGCTGATCCCGGCCGCCTTCAGCAGCGTCCAGCGGGCGTGCTCCGCGTAGTTGAGGTACACCGCCTGGTTGAGATGGCCCTGCACATCGGTCTCGTAGCCGCGGACGGTCACGCGCACGGAAAACGGCTCGCTCACGGTTTCCCCTTCTCGTATACGACTTCTCGTGTACGACTTCTCGTGTACGACGCACTGACCCTCCGATCCTGGCACGCCGCTCACACCCGGCGCGGCGAGGCCAGCAGATACCGCGCTCTCGTCCGCGGCTCGGTGTACTCACCCGCCTGCCAGCCCGCCCGCTCCAGCGTGGCCGAGCAGGCGGCCAGCGTCCCGGCGTCCGGCGCGTACACGGCCACCGCCTCCGGCTGCGGGGTCGCCCGCACCCGGTAACCGTCCGCGTCCCCGCCCGCCGGACGGTGCCCCGCCGCCTCCAGCGCGAGCGCCGCGGCCCGCACCAGATGCGCCCGTTCCCAGCCGCACGGCCGGTCCGCGGCACCGTCGGGATTGGTCATCCGGCGCAGCTCCAGCAGCCCCTGCCAGGCACTGTGCACCTCGCGCGCCCGCCCCGGCCCGGTCTCGACCGGCTCCTGCGCACCGCCGACCCGCGCCGCGAACACTCCCGCGTCGGGCACCGGCTCCGGCGCCGCCTCGGGCACCGCCTCCCGTATCCGGTGCCCCGCCGGCGTCAGAAAGTGATCGTGCGGCGGCCGGGGATGCCGAAAGGCCAGCCCCTGCTTCACCAGCCCCGCGAGCTGCGCCTCCGTGCCGCGCAACCGCCCGGTGACCGGATCGGCCCCCTCGATCACCCGCCGCTGCGCGGCACTCGGCGCTCGGCTCACAGCCGTACTCCTTCCGTCCTTTCGCAGAGTACGGCGCGGGTCCGACAACAGGTCCCGGTCTGTTCCCCCTACTCCCGCCCCCGGATGTTCCACCCCGCCACCACCGGCCGCCCGTGCTCCGTGCCGAGGCGGCAGAGCGCGCCCGTCGCCAGTTGGAACAGTGCCCCCTGCTGGGGCGGGAGGCCCAGGTGGCGGGCGGTGAGGACGCGGAGGAAGTGGCCGTGGGCGATGAGGACGACGCCGCCCTCGGTGTCGCGGAGGGCGGCGTCGGCCTTGGCGAGCATCCGGTCGGCGCGCTCGCCGACCTGTTCCGGGGTCTCGCCCGGGTGGTCCGGCGGGCCCGGCGCGACCCCGTCGGTGAACAGGAACCAGTCGGGCCGGGTGCGCTGGATCTCCACGGTGGTCACGCCCTCGTAGCCGCCGTAGTCCCATTCGCTCAGGTCGGCGTCGACCCGGGCGTCGGGGATCCCGATGAGCGCGGCGGTCTCCCGGGCCCGCTGCCGGGGGCTGACGAACGCCGTCCCGATCCGGTGGGAGCGGAGCAGCGGGACCAGCCGGCGTGCTTCCTCCCGGCCGTGTTCGGTCAGGGGTACGTCGGTCCAGCCGGTGTGCCGTCCGGAGCGCGACCACTCGGTCTCACCGTGCCGGACGAGAAAGAGGTCACCCACGCGCGCGCCCTTCCCGTTCGTCTCCCAGCACCGTGACACATCCGGGCCGCGGCCCGCAGAACGGACTGCGCCAGACGGCCGTTGGTCAGGACCGGTGTGGTGCCGCCAGGGAGAGGGTCTGGCCGCAGGCGTCGATCACGGTGGTCCGGCCGTGGCCGTCGGTGACGGGGACGACGGCGGGGTTCGTGTCGTGCGGTGCGCGGACCACCGCCTCGTTCTGCCGTACGCACCAGTCGCCGGCGCCGCTCGTACCGGCGGGTGTGTAGCGGAGGTCCACGGTGACCGCCGCCTTCCCGTTCCCGGGCAGGGAGACGGCGGCGGGCCGGCCGTGCCCGGAGCCCTCGATGCTGTCCGCCTTGCCGTTGTGGATCTCCAGTCCCGGGAAACCGTCGAACACACACGGGCCCGGGCCCTTGTTGACGGCTTTCAGCCGGGCGCGGGCCGGGCCGCCACCGTCCCGGCCGAGCAGGGTCAGTGTCCACGTCAGCGAGGCGGTACGGCACGACGGTACGGCCGGCTCCGAAGCGGTGCTGCCGGTGGTCGTACCGCAGGCCGTCAGGGTGAGGCCCGCGGTGAGGACGGCGAGTCCGCCGCTGGTCAGCCGGGTGGTCGTCGCGCGCATCGTTCCCCCTCCTCCTTCTCGGTACGTCAACTGCCGGGGTGGACCAGCGTGTTCTCGGTGCCGAGGGTCTTGGCGCCGGTGTCGGCGTACAGCGTGGTCTCGCCGTCGGACCAGCGCACCACGAGGTCGTTGGCCTTGTGGTCGGCGGTGAAGTTGCCGGAGGTCATGACCTGGGCGTGGGTCCAGGTGCCGTTCGGACCGAGTACCCGGGAGCGGGTGCCGAGCCCGGCGGCCGAGGTGCCGGTGTAGGAGTCGAGCGAGCCGTCCGCCCAACGGGTCAGGAAACCCGGGGTGGCCCCGAAGTTTCCGCCGGTCAGCGGGGCGGCCTTGGTCCACGTGCCGTTGGCCGCGAGGAGCTGCCTGGTGGGGCCGAAGGTGCCGGAGCCGACCCCGGTGTGCAGGGTCAGCCGGCCGTCGGACCAGCGCACCAGCAGGTCGCCGGCGCCCTTGCCGTCGAACTGTCCGGAGGTGATCTGTACGGCGTTCTTCCAGGCGGAGCCGGGGGCGGCCATGCGGACCTCCCGGCCCACGCCGCCGGCGCCGATGGCCGGGTACAGCGTGGCCTCGCCGTCGGACCAGCGCACCAGGAGATCGCTGCGGCCGTCGCCGGTGAAGTCCCCGCCGGTGAGGGTGCGGGCGTGGGTCCAGGTGGAGTTGGCCTTCGCCAGCCGCTTCTCGGACCCGAACCAGCCCTTGCCGTCCCCGGGATACAGGGTGATCCCGCCGTCGGACCAGACGGTCAGCAGATCGTCCTGGTGGTCGCCGGTGTAGTCGCCGGAGGCCAGCAACGCGGCCTGGCGCCAGCGGGTGGCGCCGCCCGGCAGCGCGTCCAGTCCCTTGTAGGGCGGCAGACCGGCGGGCGGGTCCTGGTTCGCGACCGCGTCGGCCAGGAGGTTGGCGGCGTCGTTGCCGAACGCCGGGGCGTAGCTGATGTAGTCGACGTTCGCGTCGTTGCCGCCGCCGTTGTAGCCGCCGAGGTTGCCTATGACGTGGCCGGTGCGGGCGTCGTCCTGGTAGTCCGTGATCCACGGGCTGCCGGAGACCCCGCCGTAGTAGCCGCCGCAGGTCATGGACATCTGCCGGTAGCCGGGCAACTGGGTGGTCGGCACGGTGCACTTGACGGCACTTCCGGCGCCGTTGTGCCCGTAGGAGGGGTAGCCGACGACGGTCACGTTCTTGTTCGTGTAGCCGGACGGCCGGGTGAAGGTCAGCCCGCCGCCGACGGCGTCCTGCAGGCTCTGGCCGCGCTGGTTGGCCGAGACCCGGGCGAACGCGGTGTCCAGGTCGGACGCGGCCGCCTTGGTGGTGCTCGACCCCTTGTCGGGCACGTACCGGGGGTCGGTGAACAGCCGCTGGATGTGGAAGATCCCGTACGGCTGCTGGTCCGGGCTCGCGCCCTTCACGAACTTCGGGACGAAGATGTAGTCGCCCTGCATGCTCAGCGCGCAGTGGGCGGCGGTGAGGACGACGTTCCGGGCGGTGGTGTCGATCACGCTGCCGGTGCAGTGCCAGGTGGTGCCGCCCGGCCCGTCCGACCCGAAGAACGTCCCTATCAGCCGGGTCCCCGGGAACAGGGTGCCCTGCGGCTGTCCCGTCGCCGCGACCGCCGTCCCGGGCCCGCCCGGTGTCGTCCGGCCCCCGTCCAGCGGCTCGGCGTCGGCCATGCGCTGCGCGGTCCAGAACCGCGCGGCCTGCCGCGCCTCCTGCCCGGCGGAGGGCGTCGGCGACGCGGCCGTCCCGGCCTGCGCGGCCGGAACCCCGCCCCCGAGGGCGGCGCCGCACACCACCGCGACGGTCACCCGGCGCATGCGTGACGAGGACGGTCTTCTGTACGACAACGGTGCTCCCCCTGGTGTGCTGGAAACCGGACCAGAGGGAACGGCGACGCGCGTGCCGGTCGAGCGTCGCGCGGCGACACCACGTACCGAAGACCCCCCGGTCGGCCCGCCGCCGGAGACGACGGGACACGCGATCTTCGCACATGTTGGCGAACCCGCCGCAAGCGGGTTCCGCCGCGGAGACGGCGGCGCGTTTAACGCACGGCCCGCCTTCCGTCAAGTAACGAACTGTCGGGGCTGGGGCGCCGCCGCGCTCGTGGGGACGGTGGAGTCGACCGCCCGTACGACCCGCCGGAGCGGACGCGAACCGGAAAGGAGGCGGGATGCACCGCTGGCTGGGCGCCCTCGCCACCCGTCGCCCCCGATGCGTGCTGCTCGCCGCGCTCGGCTTCCTCGTCGTGTCGCTGGTCGCCGGCGCGTCGGCGACGGCCCGGCTGAAGACGCAGGGGTACGACGATCCCGCCTCCGACTCCAGCTACGCGGCCCGCGTGACCGCCCCGTACCGGGGTACGGCCGCGAACCTGGTCGTCGTCGCGCGGGTCCGGTCCGGCGGCGTCGACGATTCCGCCGCGCGCACCGCCGGCCGCGCACTGACCCGGCGGCTGGCCGCCCAGCCGTACGTGAGCGACGTGTCCTCCTACTGGAGCGGCGGGGCGGCCGGGCTGCGCGGCCGCGACGGCCGTTCGGCGCTGCTGCTCGCGCACATCGACGGCACGGCAGAACAGCTCGGCCCCCGCGCCGAGCGGGTGCGCGCGGCGCTGTCCGGCGGACCGGCCCTCGACGTGCGCGTGGGCGGCCCGGCCCTGGCCGACGCCGAGATGCAGCGCCTGGCCACCGCCGACCTGAAGCGGGCCGAGGCCGTGGTCCTGCCCGGCACCCTCCTGCTGCTGGTCCTGGTGTTCGGCAGCGTGCTGGCCGCAGCCCTGCCCCTGCTCATCGGCGTCCTGGCGATCGGCGGGACCCTGCTGGCCCTGAGGCTCCTCGGTGGCGTCACCGACGTGTCGGTGTTCGCGCTGAACCTCACCACCGCGCTCGGCCTCGGCCTGGGCATCGACTACGGGCTGCTGATCGTCTCCCGGTTCCGGGAGGAACTCACCGCCGGACACGAGCCCCGCGAGGCCGCCCGGCGGACGGCCTGCGCCGCGGGCCACACCATCTTCTTCAGCGCCGCCACGGTCTGCGCCGCGCTCGCGGCCCTGCTGCTCTTCCCGCCGTACTTCCTGCGCTCCTTCGCCTACGCCGGCATCGCCGTGGTGGCCGTCGCCGCGGTCGCGGCCGTCACCGTGCTGCCGGCGCTGCTGGCACTGCTCGGCCGGCACGTGAACCTGTGGCCCGTGCCCTTTCGCCGCGGGACCCGGGCAGGCTCCGCGTCCCGGTTCTGGGAGCGGCTGGCCCGGGTCGTCGTACGCCGCCCGGTGCTCGCCGCACTGCCGGTGCTGGGCCTGCTGGCGGTGTTCGCGGCACCCTTCACCCACGCCGGGTTCGCGACCCCCGACGACCGGGCGCTGCCCCGGACCACGTCCAGCCGTCAGGCCGGCGACCTGCTGCGCGGCGACTTCGGCCCCGGGAGCGCCGGCGCCCTCACGGTGTTCTTCACGAGCCACACGCCCCGGGACGCGCGCGACTACGCACCCGGGCTGTCCGTCCTGCCCCACGTGGCCGAGGTCGTCGGACCGTCCGGAGTGTGGCGGGACGGCGAGCGGGTGGCCCCGCCGGGCTCCGCCGCGACCCGCCTGCTGCCCTCCGGACCCGGCGCTCCCGCGCTGTTCTCGGTGGTGCCGTCGGCCGACCCGCACTCGGCCGCCGCCCAGCGCCTGGTCCGCGCCGTCCGCGGGACACCGACACCCCCGGACACCGAGATCCACGTCGGCGGTCCGAGCGCGGCACTCGTCGACGCCAAGGACACCGTCGCCCGGCGGCTGCCGGTCGCCGCCGCCGTGATCGCCGCCGGTACGTTCGCGCTGCTGTTCCTCTTCTCCCGCA
This sequence comes from Streptomyces sp. NPDC020192, assembly GCF_044388685.1. Lineage (NCBI taxonomy): Bacteria > Bacillati > Actinomycetota > Actinomycetes > Kitasatosporales > Streptomycetaceae > Streptomyces > Streptomyces sp. NPDC020192. The sequence continues at coordinate 36,989 of NZ_JBIRXG010000010.1, forward strand.
GCCTCGTCCTGCCGCTGAAGGCGATCGCGCTGACCTGCCTGAGCCTCGCGGCGGTCCTCGGCGCCCTGGTGTGGATCTTCCAGGCCGGACACCTGAGCACCCTGCTCGGCTTCACGCCCGGGCCGCTCAGCACGACCATGCCGGTGCTGCTGTTCTGCGTCGTCTTCGGGCTCTCGGTCGACTACGAGGTCTTCGTCCTGGCCCGCATCAAGGAGGCGCACGACGCCGGTCACGACACCGCCGACGCGATCGTGCACGGCGTCGCCCGCACCGGCGGCATCGTCACGACCGCCGGCGCCCTGCTCGCCTTCACGCTCCTCGCCTTCGGCACCTCCCAGGTGGCCCTCCTGCAGTTCTTCGGGATCGGGGCGGGCCTCGGCGTCCTGCTCGACGCGACCCTCGTGCGCGGAGTCCTCGTACCGGCGCTGATGCGGCTCGCCGGCCGACTGAACTGGTGGGCGCCGTGGCCGTTCGCCGGGCGGACTCCCCCCGGGCCGCCCCAGGGACGACCTCCGCCGGCCCCGCGCCCCCGCAGACATGACACCGGCACCCCCCTCTCCCCACCCCCGCCCCCGCCCCCACTCAAGAACCAGGTCTCCCCATGAACGACATCGCCATCGTCGGCCTCGGCTGCCGCTTCCCCGGCGCCCGCGACACCCACGCGTACTGGCGGCTCCTCCGCGGCGCACAGCGGCGGTTCGCCCCCGTCCCGAAGGAGCGCTGGAACCACACCGCCTTCCACGACCCGGCCGACCGGTCCGCCCCCGACACCGCCTACACCGACCAGGTCGCCTTCCTCGACGCGGTGGACCGCTTCGCCGCCCCGCACTACGGTCTGCCGCCCCGCCGGGTGCGGGCCATGGACCCCCAGCACCGCCTGATGCTCGACGTCACCCGCGAGGCCCTCGACGACGCGGGGCTCGGCCGGGGCGGCCTCGACCGGGAGAACACCGGCGTCTTCTTCGGCCTGTCGGCGTCCGACTACCGGGAACTGACGGCGGCGAGCCTGAGGGCACGCGGCCTCGCCGACGCGGGGCTGCTGGTCAGCGAACGGGCAGCGGAACAGTTCGCCGCCGTCGACGCCTTCACCCTGCCGGGAAGCCTGCTCAACATGGCGCCCGCCGCCGTGAGCCGGCACTTCGGCCTGGGCGGCCCGAGCTTCGCCGTCGACGCCGCCTGCTCCGGCTCCCTGATCGCCCTCGACCAGGCGGTGCTCCACCTGCGCCAGGGCACCTGCGCCGCGGCCGTCGTCGGCGGTGTCTACCTCAGTCTCACCCCGGACGGCCTCGTCGGCTTCTCCCGCCTCGGCGCGCTGTCGGCCGACGGGGTGTGCCGCCCGTTCGACGAGCGGGCCGACGGTTTCGTCCTGGGCGAGGGCGCCGGCGCGGTCGTCGTACGGCCCCTGAGGGACGCGCTCGCCGCCGGTGACCGTGTCTACGCCGTCATCAAGGGCATCGGCTCGGCCAACGACGCCAGCACCGACGGCCCCCTGTGTCCGACCTCCGAAGGGCAGCTGCGGGCCATGCGCCGCGCCTACGCCGACGCGGACCTGCCGCCCTCCGCCGTCGGGTTCATCGAGGCCCACGGCACCGGCACCACGGTCGGCGACCGCGTCGAGGTGGAGGCGCTGCGCCGGCTGCGGACCGAGCACCCGGACGAGGACCCCGGCCTGAGCTACCTGTCCTCGGGCAAGGCGCTCATCGGGCACTCGCTGTCCGCGGCGGGCATCGCGGCGCTGATCAAGACCGCCCTGGTCGTGCACCACCGTACGGTCGTGCCGCAGCCGGACATCACCCCCCACCCCGGTCTCGGGCTCGACGCCGCCGGCCTGCGCATCGCCGACACCGTCCGGCCCTGGCCGCAGGGCGACACCTCGCGGTGCGCCGCCGTCAGCTCGTTCGGCTTCGGCGGTACGAACGTCCACGTGGTCCTGCGCGAGGCGCCCGCCCCGGCCTCCGTACGACGGCCGGCGGCCACCCGGTCCGCGCCCGAACCCCAGCTCGCCCTGATCTCGGCGGGCGGCCCGGAACTGCTCCAGGAGCACATCGGCGAGCTGCTCGACACCCTGGAGCACACGCCCGACGCGTCGATGGCGGCGCTGGCCCACACCCTGGGCGGGCGCGAACCGCTGCCCAGCAGGCTCGCGATCGTGGCCGCCGACCCCGCCGCGTTCACGGAGCGGCTGCGCCGGGCCCGCCGGCAACTGGCCGACGGTGCCCGGGGCGACCTCGGTGACGGCGCCTTCGCCGCCGACGCGCCCCTGCCGCCCGCCGAACGCCGTGTGGCCTTCGTCTTCCCCGGCCAGGGCAGCCAGCGGCCGGGCATGCTGCGGGACCTCCACGAGAGGTTTCCCGAGTTCCGCCACGTCGTCGGCGCGCTGGGCGCCGCGGCCGGGACCGACGTGTCCGGACTGCTCTACGGCGCCCGCGCGGACGACCCGGAGACGGGGCGGCGGCTCGCCGCCACCGAGGTCGCCCAGCCCCTCCTCGGCACCGTGCAGATCGCCGCCACCCGGCTGCTGGCCGCGTGCGGCGCGGCTCCCGACCTCGTACTCGGCCACAGCCTCGGGGAGTTCGCCGCGGCCACGGCGGCCGGCTTCCTCACCGACGAGGAGACCGTACGGCTGCTCGCGCACCGGGGTGCGGTGGTGCGGGCGGCCGAGGCCGCGTCCCGCGGCGGGATGGTCGCCGTACAGGCAGACAAGGCGACCTGCCGGCGGCTCGTGCGGAACATCGACGGCGTATGGCTCGCGTGCTTCAACCACGCGCGCCAGATCGTGGTGAGCGGCACCGGGGAAGGACTCGACGCGCTGCGGCGGGTCTGCGCCGAGGCGGGCATCGCGACCCTCGCCCTCGACACCTCCCACGCCTTCCACTCGCCGCGACTGGCCGAGGCCGACGACGCCATGCGCACGGACCTCGGCCGCCGCCCCCTGAACACGCCCCGCCTGCCGTTCGTCTCGGCCGTGAGCGGGACGGTGTGCGACGAGCCGGAACTGCTGCGCGAGCTGTGGTCCCGCCACGCCTCCGCGCCGGTCCGTTTCGGCGACGCCGTGCGCAGCGCCTACGACGCGGGCGCCCGCGTCTTCCTCCAGGTGACGGGGGGCGGTTCACTCCTCCCCGCCGTGCGCCGCAACCTCGCCGACCACGACGACGTCCACGGCGTCGCCGGTACGGCGCCGGACGACGCGTGCGCCTTCCCGCGGGCCCTGGCCCGGCTGGCGGTGCTCGGCGTACCGGTCGACCCCCGGGCCCTGGTGCGGGAGGACGACCGCCGACTGCTGGACCTGCCGGTGGCCCGGCTGGCGGAGCGGTCCTACTGGGTGCCCCGTCCCGATCCCGGGCGGAGGTCCCACGCACCCCACGAGCCCCACCCCCCGACCGGCAACTCGACCCCGGAGACCCCGATGCGCGAACTGCTCGACCTCGTCCAGCAGCAGGTGACACTGCTCAGGCACCTGAGCGACACGCTGCCCGCCACAGCCACAGCCACAGCCACAGCCACGGCCCGGCCCGCGGCCGATGCCTCCGATGTCCCCGCTGCCCCCGGGGTCGAGGACGCCGTACTCGAGCACATAGCCCGCGTCAGTGCCTTCCCGGTGGACGACCTGCGGTCCGACCAGCGCCTGATCGACGACCTCGGCTTCGACTCGCTGATGCTGACCGACCTGTTCACCTCGCTCAAGGCCCGCTGGCCCGCGCTGACGATCGACGAGCGATGCGCCCGGCCGACCGTCGGAAGCATCACGGCGATGATCACGGGGGACACCGGGACGGCCGACGCCCCGCTCCCGGAGGAACAGCGGCGCATCGAGTGCTTTCCCGAGGTCACCGCACACCAGGAGCGGATCGGCGTACTCGGTGAACTCCGGCTGCCCAACCCCTACTTCCTGGTCCACGAAGGCGGCATGACGGACCGGACGGTCGTCGACGGCCGGGAACTCGTCTCCTTCTCCGGCTACAACTACCTGGGCCTGGCCACGCATCCCGAGGTGACCGAGGCCGTCAAGGAGGCCGTGGACCGGTACGGAACCTCGGCCTCCGCCAGCCGGCTGCTGTCCGGCACCCGCCCGCTCCACCTGGACCTGGAGAGCGAACTCGCCCGCACCCTGGGGACGGCGGACGCGATCACCCTGACCAGCGGCCACGCCACCAACGTCACCGTGATCGGGCACCTCGTCGGGCCGGGCGACCTGATCGTCCACGACGCGCTCGCCCACGACAGCATCCTGCAGGGCTGCACGCTCTCGGGCGCGACGCGGCGGCCCTTCCCGCACAACGACGCGGCCGCCCTGGACGCACTCCTCACCCGGGTCCGCCACCAGTACCGACGGGTGCTGGTCGTGGTCGAGGGCGTGTACAGCATGGACGGTGACATCGCCGATCTGCCCGCCCTGGTCGAGGTCAAGCGCCGACACGGCGCGCTGCTGATGGTCGACGAGGCGCACAGCATCGGCGTGATCGGCGCCACCGGGCGCGGTGTCGGCGAGCACTGCGACGTCGCGCGCCCGGACGTCGACCTGTGGATGGGCACCCTGTCCAAGTCGCTGGCCGGGTGCGGCGGTTACGTCGCGACGAGCCGTGCCGTGGTCGACTACCTCCGTTACACCGCGCCCGGCTTCGTCTACAGCGCGGGCATGACCCCCGCCAACGCGGCCGCCTCGCTGGCCGCGCTGCGCCTGATGCGGGCCGAACCGGAGCGCCTCGCCCGGCTCAGGGAGAACGCGGCGCTGTTCCTGCGCCTGGCCCGCCGGGCGGGCGTCGACACCGGGAGCAGCGAGGGCACGCCGATCGTGCCGTGCGTCGTGGGGAACTCGGCGGAGACGCTGCGGCTGGCCCGCGCCCTCTTCGAACAAGGCGTCAGCGTCAACCCGATCCTGCATCCCGCCGTCCCCGAGGAGCTGGCCCGGCTGCGCTTCTTCCTCACCTGCGAGCACACCCCGGACCAGATCCGGTACACGGTCGCGGCCCTGGAACGGCACCTGCGCCGGGCCGACAGCGCGGACATCGCCCCCGCGGCATGACGACCGGAGGGATCCGGCGGCTACTGCCGGTACCCGCCGAGGAACCGCCCGATGCGTCCGATCGCCGCCTCCAGGTCCTCCGCGTACGGCAGGGTGAGGATGCGGAAGTGGTCGGGGGAGGGCCAGTTGAAGCCAGTGCCCTGGACCACCTGGATCTTCTCGCGCAGCAGCAGGTCGAGGACGAACTTCTCGTCGTCGTGGATCTTGTGGACCTGGGGGTCGAGGCGCGCGAAGGCGTACAGCGCGCCCCTGGGTTTGACGCAGGAGACGCCGGGGATCTCGTTCAGCTTCTCCCAGGCCACGTTCCGCTGCTCGTACAACCGCCCGCCGGGCAGTGTCAGTTCGCGGATGGACTGGCGGCCGCCGAGCGCGGCCTGGATGGCGTACTGGGCGGGCGCGTTGGCGCACAGCCGCATGGAGGCCAGCATGGTCAGGCCCTCCAGGTAGTCCTTCGCGTGCTGGCGCGGGCCGGTCACGACCAGCCAGCCGGAGCGGAAGCCCGCCACCCGGTACGTCTTCGACAGGCCGCAGAAGGTGAGGACGACCAGGTCGGGGGCGAGGGCCGCGGCCGAGTGGTGCACGGCGTCGTCGTACAGGATCTGGTCGTAGATCTCGTCGGCGAACACCATCAGCCCGTGCCGGCGGGCCAGGTCGAGGATGCCCTCGACGACCTCCTTGGGGTAGACCGCGCCGGTGGGGTTGTTCGGGTTGATGATCACGACCGCCTTGGTGCGGTCCGTGATCTTCGACGCCATGTCGGCCAGGTCGGGGTTCCAGTCGGCCTGTTCGTCGCACAGGTAGTGCACGGCCTTGCCGCCGGCCAGGGTGGTCACAGCCGTCCACAGCGGGAAGTCCGGGGCGGGGATGAGGATCTCGTCGCCGTCCTCGACCAGCGCGGTCACCGCCATGGAGACCAGTTCCGAGACGCCGTTGCCCAGGAAGACGTCGTCCACGCCGACGTCGAGGCCCAGGTTCTGGTAGCGCTGGGCGACCGCCCGGCGGGCGGAGAGGATGCCGCGCGAGTCCGTGTAGCCGTGCGCCTGCGGCAGCATCCGGATCATGTCCTGGAGGATCTCCTCCGGCGCCTCGAAACCGAAGGCCGCGGGGTTGCCGGTGTTCAGGCGCAGCACGCTGTGGCCCGCCTTCTCCAGCGCGTTGGCGTGCTCGATCACCGGGCCGCGGATCTCGTAACAGACCTCGCTGAGCTTGTTCGACTGCCGGAACTCCATGCGCCCCTCCGGAAACTCGTGTTGCTTGGTTTTACCAAGTAGGCGCTTGGAAAGTCCAACATCTTGTCTAGACTGCGTCGCATGTCACCTCGCCGAAGCTACGACCAGTACTGTTCCGCAGCCCGCGCCCTCGACCTCGTCGGCGACCGCTGGACCCTGCTGATCGTCCGGGAGCTGCTGGCCGGCCCCCGCCGCTATACGGACCTGCACGCGGACCTGCCCGGCGTGAGCACGGACGTACTCGCCTCACGGCTGAAGGACATGGAGCGCGACTGCCTCACGACCCGCCGGAAACTGCCCCCGCCCGGCGCGGCCTTCGTCTACGAACTCACCGGCCGTGGGCGGGAGTTGCTGCCGGTACTCCAGGCGCTGGGCACCTGGGGCGGGGCCGAGCTGGGGGAGCGGCGTCCGACGGACGCGGTGCGCGCCCACTGGTTCGCGCTGCCGTTGCTGCGGGCCCTGGACGGGGAGGGGCTGGTCGAAGTCCGCCTGGAGGAGGGTGAGTTCCATCTGCGGGTCGGTGCGCAGGAGGGGCCGGTGTACGGCGACGGTCCCGCGCCCGGGGAGGCCGACGCGCGCCTGGTGATGGACGCGGGGACCTGTGAGGCCGTGGCGCGCGGGGAGCTGGGCCTCGCGGACGCGGTACGGGCCGGACGCGTGACGGTGACGGGCGAGAGCGCGTTGGCGAAGGCGCTGCGGGAGGGCTGAGGAAAGAGAGAAGGCCCGCCGTCGGGCGGGCCTTCGTCATGGCTGCTCAGACGCCCGGCGGCACCCGGGACGGCCGTCCCGACCCCCGCGTCAGCGCATAGCCCCCGATACCGGCGAGAGCCGCGAGCACGGCACCGATCCCGGTCCACACCCACCGGTCGGACCACCAGCCGGACGACCAGCCGTCGTGCGAACCGAAGCTGGACAGCACCGCCGTCTTCGAACCGTCCTTGTTCTCCCCGGACTTGACGGCGATACCGGGCACCAGCGGCTTACCCAGCGAGCCGTCCACGGCCGCCGCGCCGCCGATGTCCTTGGAGTCGGCCCGCACCTCGGCGCTCACCGGCTGACCCAGGTCGGAGGCGCCGAGGTCGACCACGGTCAGCCGGAGGTAATACGTGCCCGGCAGCGGGTCGTTGGCCCACGGCTCCGCCCAGCCGCGCACCGTACGCAGCACACACGCCAGCTCGACGGAGGTGGCGTCCTGCGCGGCCGTGCGGGTGTTGGCGCCGTACTGGCAGGCCTGCCGGCGCCGCAGCCCGTCGTACACGTCCAGCTGCCAGGTCTGCGACCCGTGCGACTGCGGGAGCTTCACGGTCGCCTTGACGGTGGGCCGCTGGCCGGCGTCGGCCGGGAACGACCAGTACAGGTAGTCACCGGTCGAGCCCGACGCGGTGGCCGACTGGCCCTGCTGGAGCTCCGTCGCCGTACGGAAGGAGGTGCCCGCCCGGGTCGGCGCCGAGCCGTCGGACGACGCGCTCGCCGAAGGACTCGGGGACGAGTCGGCGGCGGCCGGCCCCGCGGCCAGCCCCACCGCCAGCAGCGCGGCACTCAACACACGTGGGATACGCATCAGTTCGTCCTCCAGACCGCGACCCGCCAGCGCGACAGCCAGCCCCACAACAGACCGGCCAGGAACCCGATCACCACGAGCGCGCCCAGCAGCCACCAGCCGCGCCCGAGGCCGAAGGAGGCCACGTCGTGATGGCCCGACGGCCCGTCCACGACGTCGACCGTCAGCTCGATCGGCAGACCCGGGGTCGTCTTGACGCCGGCGGCGGCCGAGAAGGAGTGGGTGACCTGGAGACACACGGTCTCGGCGGGCGCGTTGTCGTCGTCGCTCGCCGGCTTCGGATAGCGCAGCCCTGTGGAGACGACGTCCGTACGGCCGGTGCCGGCGGCCTCACCGCGCACGATCTCCCGCCCGGGCACCGTCACCGCCCGCAGCAGCACCCCGTAACCGGGGTTCACGGCGCGGTCGTCGGCCACGCTGACCGAGGCGCGCAGTTCCTGGCCCCCCTTGACGGAGACCTTGTACCAGCGCTGCTGCCCGAACGCGGCGCGGTCCGTGTACAGCCCGGACTTCAGCTCGGGCGCGTTCGTGCACCGGTCGGCGCCCTCGGTGGCCACCGGCGTCACCACGGGATCGGCGGCCCGGTCGACCAACTGGCCGACACGGCCGCTCAGTTCCTCCTTGTGCCGCACGTCGGTGTACGTGCCGCCGGTCGCGTCCGCGATGCAGCTGAGCTGGTCACGGGTCTTGGCGTCCGGCACCAGACCGAGGGTGTCGATGGTCATCCCGATGCCCTTGGCCGCTATCTCGCGGGCCACCTCGCACGGGTCGAGCGGCTGGCAGGTGTCCTCGCCGTCGGTGATCAGGACGATGCGGTGGGTTCCGGTGCCGCCGTTCAGGTCGTCCGCGGCCTTCAGCAGCGCGGGCCCGATCGGCGTCCAGCCGGTCGGCTGCAGCGTGGCCACCGCGGTCTTCGCGTCGGTCCGGTTCAGCGGGCCGACCGGGTAGAGCTGCGCGGTGTCCTTGCAGCCCTCCTTGCGGTCGTTGCCGCGGTAGTTGGCGCCCAGCGTGCGGATGCCGAGCTGGACCTCCTGCGGGGTCGCGTCCAGCACCTCGTCGAACGCCTGCTTCGCCGCGGCCATCCGGGAGCCGCGGTCGATGTCCCGCGTACGCATGGAACCGCTGACGTCCAGCACGAGTTCGACCTTCGGGGCGGTCGCCTGTGTCTCGTCGGCGACAGCCCCGCCGGGGAACGCGATCCCGGCCGCCAGGGCGGCGAGCAGAGCACAGACGCCCGCCGCCAGCCGTTGTCTTCTGATCATCGCAGGATCCTATGGAGCAGACGCGCCGGGCTCCAAAACGAGCGGGTTCGGCAGCGACGTCCACTGGTCGCCCGGGGTCCGCGGGGACAGCCGCATCAGCGTCAACGCCTTGGCCGGCACGGGGGCTTCGCGCAGGAACGGCAGGTCGGGGGTGGCGGGAAGGTGGGGGAGCGCCGATGCCAGGGCCGCTCCCAGGGGGGCGCTCGAGCCCGCCGTGGCGGCCAGGGCTCCTGCCACCAGGGAGCCGAACAGCTTGCGGCGCAGGGCGGTTTCGTCGTCCGTGACCAGGCGGCCGGTGAGCGGGGGCGGGGTGAGGCCGTGGCGGGTCAGGCGGGCGGGGCTGACGCGGATGTCGGCCAGGTCGCGGTAGACCAGCCGCCGGGGCGTGCCGTCGGCCGCCAGGATCACCAGCAGGTTCTGGCCGTGCGCCTCCAGGGCCACGCCGAGGTCGAGCAGGCGCAGACCCACCGTGAGCGCGAGCCGGGTGAACGCGGCGAGCCAGCCGGGGGAGTCCGGCAGACCGGTCAGGGGAAGCGCGGCCACCGGCAGGACCCGCTCGCCCGGCGTGGCGTACACCTCGGGCGACTCCCGCAACAGCGCCGCCAGATCGGGCGAGTCGGCCGTGACCGCGCCCAGCGTACGGGTGATGTGCAGCAGGCCCTCGCCGCGCGCCACCAACTGCTCGGCGAGGTCGTTGAGGGGCCCGGCGGACCGGATCGAGTAGGCCGAGATGTCCCGCACCGACGAGGTCAGCCGGGCGCTCAGCGCGGTCTTCACATGCGGCCCGCCGCCCGGGAGGGCGAGGGTGCGCAGGGAGAGGAGGGGGTGGGCCGGGCGCCAGGGATCGTACGCGCGCTTCAGGACGTGGGCGGCCTGCCACGGGTGCACCGGGATCAACAGGCGCTCCCCGTCCCGGAGTTCCGTCGGCCAGTCGCCGGTCACCAGGCAGTCGGCCGCCGGCACCGGCACCGTCCCCAGCCCCACCACCGGCCGGTGCTCGGGGCCGTACGCCAGTTGCTCCGCGACCGAGAAGCCGGGCCGGGAACGGCAGTTGGGGTGGTACGGATGCCCGTCGGTGACCCGCTGCTCCCACTCCCAGTCCCTGCCCCACTCCTTCGGGTGATCCGCGTCCGCCCGGGACAGCGCCAACGAAGCTGTACTCTCCGCCAGTTCGGCCGCGAACGCCTCGCCGTGCGGCACCGCCAGCGCGGTCATCAGGCCCGCCGGATCCACGTGGCGGTCCCGGCCGAGGCGGACGCCGGTGACGTACGCGCTCGTCGCGTACGGATCCGCGTGCGGCCCGTACAGCGTCCTGCCGTCGGCCAGCCGCAGGGCCAGGCCCGCCGCCCCGCGCACCCGCCCGGTGATCCACGGCAGCGGCTCATGGGCCAGCGCCCGCCACAACCGGGTCAGCACGGCGGCGCGGGCACCCGGCAGTTCCGCCGTGTACCGGGGCAGCAGGGCTGGCCGTACGACGGCCAGCTCCGCGGCGATCTCGGCCTCGGCGGCGGGGGGACGGTGCACGGTCGCTCCTCGGGAACGGGGGAGACGGGGGACGGGGACGCGGAGACGCGGGCATGGGGCCCGCCCTCGGGGCACGATTGTGCGGGACGACGGACATACTGGTCGCGACGGGCTCCCGGTGCCGTGAGCCCTGCGGATCAGCGGTGCGCCGGGCCCGCGCACCGCGACGCCGGACACGACCCCCGCCGGACGGACTCCCGCTGGACAATGGACGACGTGTTCGGCCCCTGGACGTAGAACGAATGGATCGCGTGGACCTCACATCCCCCACCGCCGCCGTCGGCCGCCGCGCCGACGCGTACGCGGCCGCGCCCCTGCTCAACTGCCTGCTGCGCGAGGTGGCCGAGCCGCTCCCCGACCCCGGTGACCGGCACCGGCTGCACCGGCTGCCCAGCGGCCGGCTGCTGCGGGTACGCGCCGGGCGGCGCCCCGCCGACCCCGAGGTGCGCGCGGCCGGGGCCTGGCGGCCCGTCGGCCACACCGAGCTGGTCAAACTGGTCGCCGAGGAACTGCGCCGGCACACCGGGCTGCCCGGCGGCGACCTGCCCGCCGAGATGGTCGACAGCCGGGACGCGGTCGCCGCGCTGCTCACCGCCCGCGCCCGCGCGACCGCGCCCGCCGACCCCTATCTGCGCTCCGAGCAGTCCCTGATCACCGGCCACCCCTACCACCCGGCCCCCAAGGCGCGCGGCGGCGGCCCGGTCGCGTCCTGGCTGCCGTACGCCCCCGAGGCACAGGCACGCTTCCCGCTGGTGCTGCTCGGCGTCCGCGAGGACCAGGTCGCCGAGGAGGGCGACACCCGCGCCCTCGACGCCCTCGGCACCGCCCCGCCCGGCTACCGGCTGCTGCCCGCCCACCCCTGGCAGCTCGACCTCGTCGCCCGCGACCTCGCCCCGGCCTTCGCCGACGGCCGCCTGGTCCGGCTCGGCGCCACCGCCTTCGACACCTGGCCGACAGCGGCGATCCGCACGGTCTACGAACCCCGCGGCGACCTGTTCCTGAAGTTCTCCCTGGACGTCCGCATCACCAATGACATCCGCCGCCTGTGGCGCCACGACCTGCGGAAACTGCGGCGTACCGACACCGCCGCCGCCCACGCCTTCGCGGCCGTGGACCCGCCCGCGGCCTGGCTGAGCGACCGCGGCTACCGTACGGCCGCCTTCGCCTTCGAGGAACTGGCCGTGCTCGTCCGCGACGGGCTGCGCGCGCACCTCCCGCCCGGCGCCACCGCGCTGCTCGCCGCCGGACTCGCCGAGGGCTTCGAGGGCAGCCCGCTGGCCGCCGCGACCGACCCGCAGGGCTGGTGGGAGGCGTATCTGCGCCAGGTCGTACCGCCCGCCCTCGCGGCGTTCGACGACCACGGGGTCGTCGTAGAAGCTCATCTGCAGAACACCCTCGTCGCCGTCGACGCGGCCGGCACCCCCGTGCGGGCGCTGTTCCGGGACGCCGAGGGCGTCAAACTGCTGCCGGACGTGACCCGGGCCGCGGGTTGGGAACGGCTGGTGTACTGCCTGGTGGTGAACCACCTCACCGAGATCGCCGCCGCCCTCGCCGAGCACCACCCCGGCCTCGACCCCTGGCCCGCCGCCCGCCGCGAACTCGCCCGGCACGACCTGCCGGAGATCCCCGCCCTGCTCACCGCGCCCACCCTGCCCGGCAAGACCAACCTGCTGCTGCGCTGGACCGGCGCGGACGGCGCGGACGCCCGCTATCTGCCCCTGCCCAACCCGCTGGCCGACGCCTGACCCGCCGCGCCCCGACTCATATTCCACCCGGACTCCAGCGGCCGACGCTATGCTGTCCGCATGCATCTTTCGTCATGTCGCAGCTGGTGGCGCTCCCCTTAGGAGCGGCCGACTCGCACGCATGACCGGGCCGTTCGGAAGGACGGCCCTTTCGCGTCCCCTGGACCAGGGCCCGTGCCATTCCGACGGCGAGACCGACCCCACCAGGAGACGTTGTGAACAACACGCCCCAGGCCGCCGGCCCCGACGCCGCCGCCGCAGCTCCCTCCGCCGACACGCTCGGGACGTCTGCCGCGCAGGCCCGCAGTGCGGTGCTGGAAGAGCTGATCCGCAAGGACCCCGGACAGTTCCGCATGCTGACGGGCGACCGCCCCACCGGCCGGCTGCACCTGGGTCACTACTTCGGCACGCTGCACAACCGCGTACGTCTTCAGGACCTCGGCGTGGAGACGTACGTGATCATCGCGGACTACCAGGTCCTGACCGACCGCGATGTCGCGGACAACCTGACCGGGCACGTCGAGGACCTGGTCCTGGACTACCTCGCCATCGGCGTGGACCCGGAGCGCAGCACGATCTTCACGCACAGCGCGATCCCCGCCCTCAACCAGCTGATGCTGCCCTTCCTCAGCCTCGTCTCCGTCGCCGAGCTCAACCGCAACCCCACGGTCAAGGACGAGATCGCCCACTCGCGCCAGTCCGCCGTCAGCGGCCTGATGTTCACCTACCCCGTCCACCAGGCCGCCGACATCCTCTTCTGCAAGGGCAACCTGGTGCCCGTCGGCCAGGACCAGCTCCCGCACCTGGAGGTCACCCGCACCATCGCCCGCCGCTTCAACGACCGCTACGGCAACGGCACTTCGGTCTTCCCCCAGCCCGACGCCCTGCTCTCCAGCGCACCGCTGCTGCTCGGCACGGACGGCACCAAGATGAGCAAGAGCCGCCGTAACGCCATCACCCTGGCCGCCGACGCCGACGAGACCGCCCGCCTGCTCAAGGGGGCCAAGACGGACTCCGAGCGGCACATCACCTACGACCCGGTGAACCGCCCCGAGGTGTCCTCCCTCCTGCTGCTGGCAGCCCTGTGCCAGAACCGGACCCCGGAGGAGGTGGCCGACGGCATCGGCTCCGCGGGTGCCGCCGCGCTGAAGAAGACCGTGACCGAGGCGGTCAACGAGTTTCTGGCGCCGATCCGGGCCCGCCGCGCCGAGTACGCGCAGGACCGCGCCCACCTCCACCGCACGCTGCGCGAGGGCAACGAGCGCGCCCGGGCCGTGGCCGACGCCACGCTCGCCGAGGTGCGTGCCGCGATGAACAGTCACTACTGACCGCCCGCCCGCACAGACCGTCCCCCGGCCCGGTGTAACCGGCCGGGGGATTTTTTTCTGCCCGGACACCCTGATCCCCGCCGGCTCCACGGACCCGCCCTACAGACCCGCCTCACAAACGGTCAAGACAAACGGTCAAGGACATCTCGAAACGGTCCAGGAAGTCTCGAGAACGATTCGAGGCCCGAGGACCACCCTCGTACGAGGTGCAGCCGACCCCGAAGGGGGGAGCCACAGGTGACAGGACCGTACGGCGATCTGCCGGAAACCGTCCGATTCGAACTCGAACCCGCCAGGCGTTTCATGAGCAATGCCGTGCGGGAGGCCCGGGCATGCCTGGACAGCCGTGACGCCGACGGCGTGCCCAGCCATCTGCCGCGCTGCTCGGGTCTTCTGTTCGGCCGGGTGGACGCCGCCGAGATCACGATCAGCCACATCGAATTCGTGCCCAATGTGCGCGACCGCGACGAGAGTGTCATCGCCGAATTCGAAAGGACCATCGCCCCGAAATTCGGCGACGTGTACCGGAATCCGGGGCGAGGATTCTGGTCCGACGAAAAGGGCGTTCTGCGGGCCGTCATGGAACAGTCCGCGAACGGCCTGGAGTTGATGGGGTCCATTCATTCGCACCCCAACTGGCACGAGATCGGCCCGCCGCACGAACGATTCCAGGAACTCAGCGAGAATCCGACCCGCATGGACGAATACCTCTTCCGGCAGTCGTCCTGGCCGGTCAACGTGATCTGGTACGTCCGCGCGACCGGCGCCGGTATGACCCACCGGGTGGCCGGCTGGCGGCCCGGGCCGGAGCACTGCAGCGCGCTCGACGTACGGATCCCGGCGTCGATCCACGAGGAACTCACCGTCGCATCGGAGGTATGAGACATGACCGTCACCGTGAAGCTTCCCGCGGCCTTCCACGTGCTCACCGGCGGACGCAGGCAACTGCCCGGAGAGGGCGAGAACATACGGGACGTCCTGACCGACGTCGACCGGGAGTGTCCGGGCGTACTGGACCGGCTGATGGACCAGGAAGGGTCCGTGAAGCGGTACGTCAACGTCTACCGCAACGACGACGACATCAGGGGCCTCGACGGTCTCGAGACGAAGGTCGAGAACCACGACGTCATCTGGATCGTGCCTGCGGTGGCGGGCGGCAGCGGCACCGCAGCGACCGAGGAGAAGTGATGACCGACCCGACGGACGTCATTCCCACGGAATTCTTCACCGACCCCGGGCCGAATCCGCACGTGGCGGCCGCGGAGTACCGGTCCCGGTGTCCGGTGCACCGGATCGACGTCCCGCCCGGCGCCGAGGCGTACGCGGTCCTCGGGAACAAGACCGTGGAGGAAGCGCTCGGCGACGCGCGGCTGTCCAAACAGGTCGAGAACCTGCCGCCGCGATACCGGCACCGGGCCGTCACCAACAGCCTCCTCGTGGTCGGCAACCTGGGGTTCGCCGACCCGCCCAAGCACACCCGGCTCAAGGAGCCCATCCGGCGGGCGTTCCTGCCGGGCAGGATCGCCCGGCTCCGGCCGCGCATCCAGGCGATCGTCGACGACCTCATCGACGCCTTCCCCGAGCACGGTGAGATCGACCTGCTCACCGATTTCGCCCTGCCGATGCCGCTCACCGTCATCTGCGAATACCTCGGGATACCCGTCGCGGACAGGCCGCTGTTCCTGGAGTGGAGTTATGTCCTCAGCCAGGACCCCCTGCAGCACGACGAGGCCGAACTGAAGGCCGCCAGCGAGGAGTTCAGCGCGTACTTCACCCAGCTGGTGGCCGAGCGCCGCACGGATCCGCGGGACGACCTGCTCGGCGCGATCATCAGAGCCCACGACGCGGGCGTGTACAGCGAGACGGAACTGCTCTCCACGCTCCTGCTGCTGATCATCGCCGGACACAAGACGGTCGCCAACATGCTGGGCAACGGCACGGCCCTGCTGCTGCGCCACCCCGAGCAACTCGCCCTGCTGCGCGCCGAGCCGGAGCGGATCCCCACCGCGATCGAGGAGATCCTGCGCTACGAGGGCTCCGCCGCCTGGGCCTCGCTGCGCGTCGCCGCCGAGGACATGCACCTCGGGGGAGTGGACATCCCCCAGGGCAGCTTCGTCCATCTGTCACTGTCGAGCGCGGGCCACGACCCCGAGGTGTACGACGACCCGGAGCGCTTCGACGTCACCCGCTCACCCAACCGGCACCTGGGCTTCGGTCACGGCCCGCACTTCTGCATCGGCGCCCCGCTGGGCCGGCTCCAGGGCGAGATCGCCTTCTCCGCGCTGCTGCGCCGGCTGCCGGGGCTCGCCCTCGCGGTGCCCGCCGAGGAGATCGCCTGGCTGTCCGACAGCTCGCTGAGCCGCGGACTCGAGTCCCTGCCCCTGCGCGTGGGGGAGAAGCTGCCGCGATGACCAGGGAACCGGACGCTTCGCGCGTCGCCGTGGTGGGAGCCGGCGCCGTGGGCGGATATCTCGGCGGACGGCTCGCCGCCGCCGGACACGACGTGCGCTTCCTGGCGCGTGGCGCGACCCTCGCCGCGCTCCGCCGGCACGGGCTGCGCATCACCGACGCCTCCGGTGTCGAGACGGTGTCCGAGGTACGGGCGTCGGACGATCCGCGGGAGATCGGCGCGGCCGACTATGTCCTGTTGTGCGTGAAGACCCCACAACTACCGGACGCCGTCGACGCGTTGGGGCCGCTGGTCGGTGCCGACACCGCCGTCGTCACCGTGCAGAACGGGGTGGAGGCCCCTGAGCAGGCCGCGGCCGCGCTCGGCCGCGACCGGGTCCTGCCCGGCACCGTACGGGTCGTCGCCACGACCGCCGGCCCGGGCGAGGTCAGGCACGTGGGTCCGCCCGGCGCCCTCGGCTTCGCCGAGTGGGACGGCGGCGCGTCCAAGCGGGTGCTGCGGCTGCGCGAGCTGTTGCGGTCCGCCTCGGTCACGGCGCTGGAGCCGGACGACATCTGGGCCGCGCTCTGGGCGAAGTTCCTGCTGCTGGTCCCGATCGGCAGCCTCGGCGCCGCCACCGGCGGGGCGAGCGTGGGCGAACTGCGCTCGCGTCCCGGCACCCGGAAACTGCTGATCGCCGGCATGCACGAGATCCATGCGACCGCTCGTGCCCTCGGGATCGCCCTCCCGGACGACGCCGTGGACACCGCGACCGCGCTCATGGACGGGCAGGCGCCCGACGTCACCACCTCGCTGCAACGGGACATCCTGGCCGGCCGGCCGTCGGAGCTCGACGCCTGGACCGGGGCCGCCGTACGCCTCGCCGCCCGCGCGGGCACCGGCGCACCGGTCCACGAGATGCTCCACGAACTGCTCGCCACGCGCGCGTCGCTCCCGGTGCGCACTCCGTGACACGCCGATGCTCCCGCACCCCCTACCGGCACGCAGGAGGAGTCTGATGCGATGAACGTGAGGTTCGCGGAACGCGGCGCCCTCGGCGAGATGAGTGCCTACCGGGTCACCGAGTCGGACGGTGCGCCGGACAGCCCGTCCGTCGCCTTCGACCTGTCCAGCAACGAACTGGCCCTTCCCCCGCTGCCCGCCGCGCTCGCCGTGCTCCGGGAGGGCCTGTCCCGGCTCGCCCGCTACCCCGACCCGACCGCACGCGCCCTGACCGAAGAGATCGCCGCCCATCTGCGGCTGACCGCGGACCGGGTGGCGGTCGGCCCCGGGAGCGCGGGCGTGCTCCAGCAGATCCTGCTCGCCCTGTGCGGCGAGGGCGACGAAGTCGTCTACGCCTGGCCCGGGTTCGACGCCTATCCGCTGCTGGTCGCCGTCTCCGGCGCGGCCGGCGTACAGGTCCCGCTGACCTCGTCCGGGGACCACGACCTGGCCGGTATCCGGGCCGCGGTGGGCGCGCGGACGAAGGTGGTGATCCTGTGCTCCCCGCACAATCCCACCGGAACCGTCATCGAGCGCGCCCGGCTGCACCGGTTCCTGCGTTCCCTGCCGGACCATGTGGTCGCCGTCCTCGACGAGGCGTACGTGGAGTTCGACCGGGGCGGCGATCCCCCGGGCAGGCCGCAGGTGCTGCGCGCGCACGGCAACACCGTGGTCCTGCGCACCTTCTCCAAGGCCTACGGGCTGGCCGGGCTGCGGGTCGGATACGCGGCCGGACCCCGGCAGGTCATCGCCGCGGTCCGCAAGACGGCACTGCCGTTCGGCGTGACGCATCTCGCCGAGCGCGCCGCGATCCTCTCCCTGCACAGCGGCGCCGAACTGCGCGCACGGCTGCGGACGGTGACCGCCGCGCGCGAGGAACTGACCTTGGAAATCGGGAAGTTGGGGCTGCCCGTCCTGCGGTCCAGAGCCAACTTCGTCTGGCTCCCGGTGCCTTCGGCCGCCGAGTCGCTCGCCCGGGCCGCGGCCGCCGCGGGGGTCAAGGTCCGGGCCTGCCCGGGGTACGGCGTCCGGATCTCGGTGGGAGAGGCCGAGGCGCATCGAAGGCTGCTGGAAGCGTTCGGCGCCACGGACCGCGGTAATTGGTTCTAATTCCCCTGGAAGGCGGCCGGAGCACCGCTCGAATTCCCGCCCGGCCGCCTTCCGTTCCCGCTTCTTCCGAGTAATCTCGGGAGAACTTCCATGTCCTTCGCATGTGGCGCTTTCGACCGACATCCAAGGGTGGGCATCCTGTGAGAATCCTGATGATCGCCATGCCGTGGCAAGGTCTCGACACGCCGTCCAGCGCACTGGGCATCCTGGGGCCGTGCATCCGCAAGAACGCCTCCGACTGGACCATCGACACGCTCTACGCCAATCTCCGCTGGGCCGAACACCTGATGCGGGAGAGTGACGGCGCCATCACGACGGCGCATTACGGCGATGTCGCGGACCAGGTATTCCACGGCGTGGGCGACTGGGTGTTCACTCCGGCGCTCTACGACGTCGACACCTACAAGGTCGACGAGTACGCCCAGTTCCTCGAACAGCGGGACATCGACCCGGCGTTGCCCGTCGAGATGCAGCGGCATGCCCGCGCATTCGTCCGGGATCTCGCGGCCGAGATCGCCGCCGACCCGCCGGACGTCGTCGGATTCACGAGCACCTTCATGCAGAATGTGCCCTCCCTCGCCCTGGCCCGGGAACTGAAGAAACGCGTACCCGGAATTCTCACCGTGCTGGGCGGCAGCAACTGCGACGGCGCCCAAGGACCAGCCCTGCACCGGAATTTCGAGCAGCTCGACTTCGTGGTCAGCGGTGAGGGGGAGCGCGCCCTGCCCGCGCTGCTGAACCGTATCGCCCGGGGCAGGAGCGTGGCCGACGTCCCGGGGCTCAGCTGGCGCGGGGACGACGGGCGGACGGTCGTGAACCCGCCGGCACAGGGGGCCATCCCGTTCGCCCTGGTGCCCGCGCCCGACTACGACGCCTACTTCCGGTCGCTGGAGCGGTCACCCGTCCGGCACCACGTCAGCCCGATGCTGGTGCTGGAGACCTCCCGCGGCTGCTGGTGGGGAGAGGCCCACCAGTGCACGTTCTGCGGCCTGAACGGATCGAACATCGACTTCCGCAGCAAGGCCCCCGAACGCATCGCCCAGGAAGTCAGGGATCTCGCCGAGCGTCATCAGGTCCTCGACATGGTCATGGTGGACAACATCCTCGACCTGAAGTACCTCGACACGGCCATGCCGGAGATCGCCGCCCTCGACTGCGATCTGCGTATCCACTACGAGATCAAGTCCAACATGAACCGGGAGCAGCTGAGCAAGCTGAAAGAGGCGAACGTCCTGTTCGTGCAGCCCGGTATCGAGAGCCTCAGCAGCCATGTGCTGCGCCTCATGGACAAGGGCGTCAGCGCCGCGCACAACGTGCGCATGCTGCGCGACGGACAGGATGTCGGTCTCAACGTGACCTGGAGCATCCTCTACGGCTTCCCCGGCGAGACCGAGGACGACTACCGCCGACTGCTCGGGAAGATCGCCGCACTCGAGCATCTGGAACCGCCGACCGGGGCCTGGCGCATCGCGCTGGAGCGGTTCAGCCCCTACTTCGAGGATCCCGGTCAGGGATTCATGTTCCGTCGTCCGTCCGAGATATACGACTTCATCTACGAGGTCCCCCGCGACGAGCTGTACGACATGGTGTTCTTCTTCGACACCAGCGTGCAGGGGATCTCGGGCGCCATCGAGGACGAGATCAAGCAGGCGTGCGAGGAATGGGCCAAGGCCTATCCGCACAGCAGCCTCTCCTACTGGCTCGACGACCGGGGCCGGGTGGTCATCGAGGACCGCCGTGCCAGTTGGCCGGAGGAAGTGATCGAGCTGGACGAGGTCCGGAGCAATGTGTACCTCGGCATGTTCCAGGGGGCGGCCCTCAACGGCGTACGCCGGCGGCTGGCCGAGAGCGGACACGACGTGGCGGAGGCGGACGTCGAGGAGATGCTCCGCTCCTTCGTCGAGCGCGGCCTGGCCTTCGAGGACGAGGGGCGCTACGTGAGCGTCGCTGTCGAGATCGACCCGTACCGGCGCAAGCTGATCGAGGGCAAGGAGGTCATGGCATGTCGATGAGCACGCTGCTGGACATCGGTGAACTCAGGGCACGGGCCGCCGACGAGTCCCGCACCCCGGCCGCCGGCCGGCCCAGGGCCGCCACGCTGACCCTCGGCGCCGACGGGGACGGCCTGCCCGCCGCGACCGAACTGGCGGCGCTCCTGCCGCGCGTCCCCGTCTGCGGGGTACGGCTGGCCGAGCCCGCCGACCTCTCCTCGCTGCCCGCCCACACGATCGTGCGGATCGTCGCGCTGCTGCGCGAGTGCTCCTCGATCGGCACCCCGGTCACCTGGTCCCTGATCATCGGCGCGGACCAGCTCGGTCTGATCCCGCGGCTCGACCATCTGCCCGCCCCCGAGACGATCACGGTGGTGCGGCGGGGGACCGCACCGGCCGCCGACTGGCGCTCCGGGCGCAGCTTCGGCCTGCTGTACTTCCGCAAGGGCCCGACGTTCCTGTCCGTCGTCGACGAACGCCCCGAGTCCTGCGGCCGGATCGTCCTGGACGATCCCGCCCCGACGGAGGTCTTCCTGCGCGGCCTGGAGGGCCGCTCCTGGTCCGAGCTGACCCCCACCCCGGACCACGCGGCCGCCGCACGGGACCTGGTGGACCGGGGCCTGCTCCTCCGCCTCGGCGACCAGTGCGTGACCCTGCCGGTCCACATGCGCTCCTGGCCGCTGGGCGCGGCCCTGCTGGGCGGCACGCTGGCATCGGCGGGCAAGAAGAAGGAGGAGTGACGGGGCGCCCACGCCGATCGGCGGGTCCGGGACGCGACCCGGCTCGCGCTCGGCGGACTACATCGGTGCTGAGGCTGCCTTCCGCGACCGTGCCTCGTCCAGCTTGCGGGCGACATACTGGTCGATGCTCCTGAGCGTGCCCAGGTTGTCGGGGATGATGTCGCGATCGTCGACCTGGATCCCGAGGCTGTTCTCCAGGTGGGTGACCAGCGAGAGGAGGCCCAGGGAGTCGAGGATGCCCTTCTCGATCAGCGGCAGGTCGTCCGTGAGCTCGGCCGGGGATCCGTCCCAGCCGAGGCCCTCCACGATGAACTTCCGCACCTGGTCAGCGGTGTTGCGCATGGGCGCTTACCTCCATGTCCGCCTTGAGCCGGCGGTAGTCGATCTTGTCTGTGGTGGTTCTGGGCAGGGCCGCCACTGTCCGCAGCCGCCACGGGACCATGTAGCTGGGCAGGACGGTGCGGCAGTGGGCGGTCAGCCGGGCGGCCGCCACGTCCTCGCGCGGCACGACGAACGCCGCGATGAGGTGGCCGAACTCCTCGTCGGGGACGGCGACGGCGGCGCACTCCAGTACGGCCGGGTGGGTCGCCAGCGCCCGTTCCACCTCGCCGAGTTCGACCCGGTAGCCGCGGGTCTTGATCTGGGAGTCCCGCCGTCCGAGGAAGTGCCAGTGGCCCTCGGCGTCCTGGGTGACCAGGTCGCCGGTGTGGTAGGCGGGGACGCCCGGCCGGTCGGGGGCGGGGCGCAGGGCCTGCGCGGTGCGCGCCGTGTCACCGAGGTAGCCGCGCATGACCGTGGCGCCGCGGACGCACAGTTCACCCGTCTCGCCCACCCCGGCCGGGCGGCCGTCGTCGGCCTCCGCGCAGAGTTCGACCCCGGGCAGCGGGACCCCGATGGGTAGTGCCGCGCAGTCTTCCGGGAGGGGCCGCGGCACCTGGTAGTAGGTGCAGACGTTCGTCTCCGTGGGGCCGTAGAGGTTGTAGAAACGCGTGTCGGGAAGCGTCTGCATCGCCCGCCTGAGCAGCGGTACGGGGTACACCTCGCCGGCGAAGAGGGCCAGGCGCAGATCAGGCAGGTCACCGGCGTCCAGGCCACCGCGCGAGACCAGCAGGTTGAGCGCCGAGGGCACCGAGTACCAGACGGTGATCCGCCGGTCACGGACGAACTCGGTCAGCACACGGGGAAAAGCGGCGACGGTCGTGGGCACCGGCACCACGGCGGCACCCGCCCACGCCGCGGCGAAGACATCGAACACCGACAGGTCGAAGTGGAGCGGGGCGTGGTTCGCCAGCCGGTCGGCCCCGGTCACCTCGAACTCCCGCGCCGCCCAGGCCACGAACGACAGCGCGTTGCGGTGCGAGATCATCACGCCCTTGGGATTACCGGTGGACCCCGAGGTGTACAGGACGTACGCCAGGTCGTCCGGCTCCACGGTGATGTCCGGCGCGGCACCGGGCCGTTCGGCCGCCTCGTGCGGGGCGACCACCTCGGCGACCGGGGAACCGGGCCCGCCCAGGTCCGCCCGCAACCGGTCGGCCTCCTCTCGCGCCGCCACCACGACACGGATCCCGGCGTCGGTCGCGATGGTGCGCAGCCGGGGCGCCGGAACGCCGAGGGGCAGCGGGACATAGGCGGCACCGGCCGCGAGCACCCCGTACACCCCGACCAGGGCGTCGGCGGTGCGAGGCAGGTGCAGTCCCACCCGGTCACCGGGCCGGACCCCCAGCGACAGCAGCAGGCGGGCCAGTTGGTTGGCCCGCCGGTCGAGCTCGGCGTAGGTCACGTCACCGCCGTCGTCGATCACCGCGGTGGCGTGCGGAGCACGGGCGGCGCTTCGGCGCAGAAGGTGGTGCAGCAGATCGGTCATGAGTTCACAGCCCCAGCATCCGCGCGATGATCACGCGTTGGAGGTCGGACGTGCCCGAGTAGATGCGGCTTGCCAGGGCATCGCGGACATCGCGCTCCTGCGAGGTGCCGGACATGTAGGCGTACGCACCGTGGGTCGCGAAGGCCGACATGCTGGACTCGCACAGCGCCTCGCTCAGGTACAGCTTCACGATGGAGGACTCCAGACTCGTGCGTCTGCCCTGATCCTTGAGCCAGGCCAGGTGGTACTGCATCAGCCGGGCGGCCTCCAGTCGCACCCGCATGTCGGCGATGCGGCCGGCCACCGACTGCTTCCGGCCGATGGGCTCACCGAACCGTGTGTGGGTGCGCGCATGGGCGACCGACTCGTCCAGTTGACGGCGCATGGTGCCCAGGGCGGTGGCCATGATGAAGCAGCGCTCCCACTCGATGGTGGTGTTGAACACCGTCATGCCCGCGCCGGGGCCGCCCAGCAGTGCCGATGCCGGCACGCGGCAGCCGTCCAGAACCACCTCGCCCATCGGGGAGGAGGACAGCCCCATCTTCTCGAAGGGCTCTCCCACAAGGACGCCCGGTCGGTCCCGCTCGACGATGAACGCGGACAGTCCGCCCACGTCCTCGGGCTCGCCGGACCGGGCGAGCACGACGAAGACGTCGGCCACCGGCGCGTTGGTGATGAACGTCTTGACCCCGTCGAGGACGTAGCCGTCACCGCTCGGCCGGGCGGTCGTGCCGACCGCGAGCGCGTCGGACCCGGACCGGACCTCCGTCACCGCCTGGACGCCGATCATCGAACCGTCGCACAGCGACGGCAGATAGAGGGCTCGCTGCCCGGCGTCGCCGAAACGCCAGAGCGGCAGCGCACAGGACCACATATGAGCGCCCAGCGAGAAAAGCAGTCCGTTGTCGGTGCAGCCGTAGCCCAGTTCTTCCAGCATCAGGACGGTGGTGAGCAGGTCGGCGCCCTGGCCACCGTACTCATGGGGAAACGGCATGCCCTGAACGCCGAATTCGGCGCATTGCCGCCACAGGTCGCGGGAAAAGGGGCGGTCATCACTCGGCGAAGAGGGGTTGAGTTGGGCTTGGGAGAAGCGCAGAGCTTCCTTGCGCATTTGCTCCTGTTCGGCGGTCAGCGCGAAATCCACGCGCCGATCTCCTCTCTTTTTCGTGGCCCGTAATCGGGCGCCCGAGCGACGTTATCGCATCCCTCCAGGACACTTCTACCTGCGCACACGGATGGAGGAGTCCTCGTGTTGCGGCGAATTGTATTTCGATCGAGTTCACTTGATGATAGATATTTTTCGCCCGCAAGGGTGAAGCTGGATGCGTGTGCAGGAATTGGCGGCACAAGGGCGCCACTATTTCATTCGAGCCCCCCGTTCCTCACCCGCAGAGAGAGATCCCGACCATGCCCCCTGTCATCCCCTCCTTCCTGCTCGGCCTCGTCCTGGCGCCGTTGGCGAAGCGCCTCGCCAAGCCGCTGGTGCACGGCACCATCAAAACGACCGTGGGTCTGGCCATGGAGGTGAAGAAGGCCGCGCACCAGGCAGGCGAGGAGTTCCACGACATCGCCGCGGAGGTGACCGCCGAGATGATCAACGCCGAGCTGCGGGATGACGCGAAGCTCGTGGAAACGACCGTGCGGCCTCGGTCTGCCGCGGCCACCGCGGGCGTCGCGAGCGGCAAGGGCGACTGATGACCAACCCGTTCGAGGACGAGGACGCCCGCTTTCTCGTGCTGGTCAACGACGAGCACCAGCACTCCCTGTGGCCGGCCTTCGCCGATGTGCCCGACGGCTGGACCGTGGCCCAGCCGGAGAACAGCCGGCAGGCGTGCCTGGAGTACATCGAGCGCACCTGGACCGACATGCGGCCGCGGAGTCTCGCCGAGGCGATGGACGGCGGCCGGTAGAGCAGCCGCGGCCATGGCGTGCCCAGTTCCTTGTGTCAGCCACCTACGTCAACCCGGACAAAGCTGAGAAGGAGTGGAATCCATGGCCGAAGGCCGTGACCTCGTGATGGAGACAGCGGAGGAGGGCACGTCCGCGAGTCTTTTGTACAGGGTCGAGCTCGTGTACGACCGTGGCGTCTACATGCTCATCGTCCGGGACCTGGTGCAGGGGACCCTGCAGACGACAACGGTCCCCGGCAGGACGGTGGCGAAGATCCCCATGTACCTCTCCAAGCTCGACCTGCGGCAACACTGATGGCGCCCGCCGGAGTGAATGTCCAGGGCCGTGTGGCTCGTCCAGCGGTCCGTGGTCGTCCCTCGGCCGCTGACGCGGGTACGGCGTATATGCGGGTACGGCGTACAGACCGATGAGAGAAGGAGAGATCACCATGGCACCTGTTCCTGTCGCCCCCTTCGTCGCGGGTGTGGTAGCGGCGCCGCTGGTTCAGCGGATCGTCAAGCCCCTCGCGCGCGGCGCTGTGAAGACCTCGGTGGGGCTGGTCATGGACGTCAAACAGGCCTCTGTCAGGGCGGCCGGGGAGATGCGTGACGTCGCAGCCGAGGCGGCAGGGAAGAAGGAACCCGACGCGGCGCCTCGGGACGTCACCGACGGGGTCGTGCCCCCCAAGAAACGGTCGGGTACGGCCAAGACGAGCTGAGTCCGGCGCCCGACGGGAAACGGTGCTTCGACGGGCTCTCCGCACACTGGCCCTGCTCCGGCTGCCTCGCAGCCGGAGCAGGGCCAGTGTCGTCCCGGCGCCCTGTGGTGCGGGGTCGCCCCCGCCTCAGACCGGTACCCGATGGCCGGCCTGCAGCCGCCACAGGGTGGCGTAGGTGCCGTCCCGCGCCACGAGTTCGTCATGTGTCCCGTGTTCGGCCACCAGGCCCCCGGGGCCCAGGACGTAGATCCGGTCGGCGCTTCGGACGGTGGAGAGCCGGTGGGCGATGACGATCATCGTGCGGTCGGTCCCGAACGCCTGAAGAGCGTGCTGGATGGCGGCCTCGGTCTCGTTGTCGACGGCGGAGGTGGCTTCGTCGAGGATGACGACCGGCGGGTCGCGCAGGATGGTGCGGGCCAGTGCGATGCGCTGTTTCTGCCCTCCCGAGAGCGCGGCACCGCGCTCCCCGACCAGGGTGTCGTAACCGTCGGGCAGGGCGTCGATGAAGGCGTGGGCCCCGGCGGTGCGGGCGGCCTCCACGAGCTGCTCGTCGGTGGCGTCGAAGGTGCCGTAGCGGATGTTCTCCGCGATCGTGGAGTCGAACAGGAACGGCTCCTGGGCGACGTACCCGATCGCGCGACGCAGGTCGGGCAGGGCGACGGTACGTACGTCGGTTCCGTCGAGCAGCACCTGTCCCTCGTCGAGGTGGCGGAAGCGCATGAGCAGTTTGGCGATGGTGGTCTTGCCCGCGCCGGTGACGCCGACGATGCCCGTGGTCCGGCCGGGGGCGATGGTCAGGGAGGTGTCGAGCAGCGCCGGCGGGCGACCGGGGTAGGCGAAGGTCACCTTCCGTAGTTCGATGTCGCCGCCGACCTGCTGGGCGGGCAGCCGACAGCCTTCCGTGACGGGCTCGACGGGCAGGTCGTGCAGGTGCTGCACCCGCTCCAGGGCGGCGAGGGTGCGCTGGTACTGATCGGTGATTCCGCCCAGCCGGGTCAGCCGCACCAGGGCGAGGCCCGGCAGTTCGACCAGCGGGCCGAACGCCGCGGAGGGCAGCTCACCCCTCAGTACGGCCCGACCGCCCAGCAGTAGTGTGCCGACCAGTGCCGAGCAGCCGGCCAGCCGCAACGTCTGGGACTGGGCCGCCGCGCTGCGGTCGGTGGAGCCGTTGGCCTCGCGGTACTCCCGGCTCAGCTCGGCGATCCGCGTGCTCTCGTGCTCCTCGGTGCACGCGGCCTTGATGGTGGTGTGGGCATGGAGGTTGTCGGCCATCCTGCCGTTCAGCCGAGCCCGCTGCTCACCGGAGGCGATGTGGTCGGCGACCGCGCGCTCGTGGAAGCGGAAGGACAGCCAGGTGACCAGCGGGACAGGCGCGAAGGCGACCCAGGCGATCTGCGGAGCCAACAGCAGGTACACCGGGATGAGCGCCGCGAGGCTGGTGGCCAGCTGGACCGTTTCATGCAGGCTGGTGCCGACGAAGGTGCCCAACTGGCTGATGTCCTCGGACAGCACCGCGGTGACCCGGCTGGTGCGCTCGCTCTCCAGGTCGGCCGGTGCCAGTCGCTGGATGTGGGCGTAGGTGCGGGTGCGCCAGTCGTGCTCGACCGTCTGTCCCAGCTTGCGCCAGGCGACGCCGGCGCCGTAGCCCAGGGCGGCCATGGCGAGGCAGGCCACCAGGGCGGCGCCGACGAGGACCGACAACTGGGCCGTGGCGCCCGCCACGCCCAGCGCGGCCAGGGTCGCGCTCTCACCCTTGGCGAGCAGCAGCACGGTCGAGGGGACCAGGGCGAACAGCGCCATTTCCGCCAGCTGGGCGAGTACCGACATCAGCGTTGCCGCGCCGAGCTGCCGCTTGTGCCGGCCGATGATGGTCCGCAGCGGGTGGTGGTCCGGGGCGGTTCCGCCCTGCTCCCGCGCCTTCTCCTGCTGCTGGGCGCGATCGGAGCGCGACCACGCCCTCCGGACCACGACGGCCGTGGCCGTGGCGGCCAGGCCGAGGCTGACGAGGGGGTTGGCGAGCAGCGGCATGCAGAACGTGCCACAGGCCAGGGCCGCGACCGCCACGGCGCCGCCGCGAACCAGCAGCGGGAACCGCTGGGGACGCCGAGTCGGGTCGGCGGCATGGGGGCGGTCGGCCGCGGTGGCCGGTGTGCTGGTGCGTCCGGCGCGCGACCGCGCGTACCGCAGGGTCCGGGTGACGGCTTCGTGCAGCCGCGCGGCGATGCGCTGCGGGGGGACGCCGGGGTCGTGCAGGACCAGCACCCGCCCGGTGACCGGGTTCGCGTGCGCCTCGACGATGTCCTCGTCCTCGTTGAGGAAATCCTCGATCAGGCGGGCCACGACCGGTCTGCCACAGACGCCGTCGACATCCCAGCGCTGCCTGCCGGGGATGACGGACCGGGCTCGCAGCGCAGGCCGCACGTCCGGACGGGGTGTCACCGAGGTTTCGGTGGGCGGGTTCTCAAGCAACAGCATGTCAGCAATCACCGGTTTCCGAAGAGGAAGGGGCTCGTACTCGTCACCGCTTCGACGAACGCGTCCGCGCTCACGGCTCGTCGACCAACCCACGCAGACAGGTGCTGGTCCACGGCCGTCCGAGATGACCGGGCCAGCCCCGTCGAAGCCCCGGAGGGCCGTCGGCTTCCTGGCCGTCCGGCACGGTGGGCTGGTTCACGTCCTCGGCTCCGGTCTCGGGCTCGGTCCCGGCCGGGGGAACGGCGCCGTCGCTTCCGCTCGGGTCGCTCGGGTTCGTCATGGTCGGATGTCCTCTTCTGTCCTCTGGGCAAGGCGGGCGTCGATCCGGTCGAGCTCCGTCGCGAGGACCGGCCCGATCTGGGCGAGCGCCTCGGATCCGGTCATCCCGTGGTGTGCGGCGCCGACCGCGTGGGTCTCGATCCGTCCCCGCACGTGGGGGCGCCACGCCTGCGGGGAGGGTGCCTCGGGGGTCGCGTCGTGGGCCGCGGTGAACAGCAGCAGGTCGCCCTCGATCACCCCCGGGGTGTGCGTCTGCGCGAGCCGCGAGAAGTCGCGCGCGGTGGCGACGACGGCGGCAATGCGGTCCGGGCTCAACGAGGCCAGCGGATGGCCGTATGCGCGCAGTACCTCGACCACGTCCTCCGGGCGCAGGTCCGAGGGGCCGGGGAACATGGTGCCCGGGTCGCAGCCGAGAGCCGCCTCGACCACGTCGCGCACGGACGGCACGGCCGGCGCCGCCGAGGGATCCGCCGGGCCGTGCTGCCGAGGGTAGGCATCGAGGGCGGCCACGAGGTCGGCCCGTTCTCCCGAGCGGGCCAGTTCCTCGGCGACGGCGTGTACGAGCAGTCCCCCGGCCGACCAGCCGAGCAGCCGGTAGGGCCCCTGCGGCTGCACCGTGCGGATGTGCTGGACGTACCCGGCCGCGGTCTGCGCCAGCGTGTCCGGCCGGGCCTCGGGCCGGGTCAGGGTCTCCGCCTGGAGCGCGTAGACCGGCTGGTCGGCGGGGAGGTGGCGCAGCAGGCCACTGTAGGACCAGCTGATCCCGGTCGCGGGGTGGATGCACCACAGCGGCGGGCGGCTGCCCTGGGTCCGCAGCGGCAGGAGGGCGTCGAACGCGTCGAGGGAGCCGTCCGAGCCGAGGCGTTCGGCCAGCCCTGCCGGGGTCGGTGCCTCGAAGAGCGTTCGCAGGCCCAGGGGGACGCCCAGAACCTCCCGGACGCGGCTGGTGAGGCGGGTGGCGAGCAGGGAGTGGCCGCCGAGGGCGAAGAAGTCGTCGTCGGCGCTGATCCCGGATACGCCGAGTACCTCGGTGAACAGGTCGCACAGTACCTGCTCCTGTGGGGTGTGCGGAGGCCGGCCACTGCCCGCGACCGGGGTGAAGTCCGGTGCGGGCAGTGCGGCCCGGTCCAGTTTCCCGTTCGGTGTCACCGGCAGCTTCTCCAGGAGCAGGATCGCCGCAGGCACCATGTACTCGGGCAGTCGGGACCGCACGTGCTCACGCAACGTCCCGCTGTCGGGCGTGGCCCCGGCCGCCGCTACGACGTAGCCCACCAGCCGGTCGTCGTGCGTGGTGACGGCGGCGTGGGCGACCGTGGGGTGGGTGGTCAGGGTGGCTTCGATCTCGCCGGGTTCGATGCGGTGGCCGCGCACCTTGACCTGGTCGTCGGCGCGGCCGGCGAAGTGGAGTTGTCCGTCGGGCCGTCGGCGGGCCAGGTCGCCGGTGCGGTACATGCGGGTGCCGGGCGGGCCGTAGGGGTCGGCGACGAACCGCTGCGCGGTCAGGCCCGGTCGGCGCAGATAGCCGCGGGCCAGATGGATTCCGGCGACGTAGAGTTCCCCCGCGACCCCCGGCGGCACCGGCTGCAGCCTGTCGTCCAGGACATGGACGCGGGTACCGGAGATCGGCTGCCCGATCGGTGGGGCCGTGTCCGAGGCCAGTGGCTCGCTCAGGGTCGCGCACACGGTGGTCTCGGTCGGCCCGTAACCGTTGATCATCCGTCGGCCCGGTGCCCATCGCTCCACCAGTCCTGGCGGGCATGCCTCTCCCGCGACGACCAGCGTCGACACTCCGGCGTCCGTCTCGGTCACCGCGGCCAGTGCGGAGGGTGGCACGGTGGCGTGGCTGAGGTGCAGGCCGGGGTCGGTGAGGGCGGTCAGGGGGTCGGTGGTGGGGGCGAGGACGAGGGTGGCTCCGGTGAGCAGGGCGGTGCACAGTTCGGATACGGAGGCGTCGAAGCTGGGTGAGGAGAACTGCAGGACGCGACTGGAGGTGTCGATCGCGAACCGCTTCGCCTGGGCGGTGACCAGGTTGGCGATGCCGGTGTGGGCGACGACCACACCCTTGGGTCGCCCGGTCGATCCGGAGGTGTAGATCACGTAGGCGGGGTGCCGGGGGTCGATCGTGATGCCCGGGTCGGTGTCCGGCTGGTCCCGTGTCAGCGCGGCGATGGCGTGCGGGTCGTCGATGACGAGGGCGGGGCGCGCGTCGTCGAGCATGTACGCGATCCGCGCCGGTGGGTAGGCGGGGTCCAC
The DNA here is from genome assembly GCF_044388685.1 of Streptomyces sp. NPDC020192. NCBI lineage: Bacteria > Bacillati > Actinomycetota > Actinomycetes > Kitasatosporales > Streptomycetaceae > Streptomyces > Streptomyces sp. NPDC020192. Next base: position 67,375 of record NZ_JBIRXG010000010.1, read on the forward strand.
GGGCAGGTAGGCGGCCCCTGCCTTGAGTACGCCCAGGATCGCCACGACCAGCTCCACGCTGCGGGGCAGTACCAGGGCCAGCACGTCCTCGGCCCCGATGCCCCTGGAGACCAGCGCGTGCGCGAGCCGGTTGGCCCGTGCGTTCAACTCCCCATAGGTCAGGGTGGTGTTGCCCGCCACCAGCGCGACCGCGTCCGGAGTGGCCCGCGCCTGGGCCTCGAACAGGACCGGTACGGGAGCGGCCGGAGCCGCGGCCTCGGTGGCGTCACCCGCCCCCAGCAGACACCGCCGCTCGTCCACCGACAGCACGTCCAGCCGGCTCAACGGCCGGTCGGGTGCCTGGACGGCGGCGCTCAGCAGCCGTACCCAGCGGGCGAAGAGGCTGTCGACCGTCTGCCGGTCGAACAGATCGGTGCTGAAGTGGATCGAGACATCCAGACCGGCCGGGCCGCCGTCCGCGCGTTCACGCTCGGTCAGGCTGATGGAGAGATCGGTCTTGGCCGTTCCCGACGGTACGGCGACCTCGCTCACGCGCAGGCCGGGCAGGCCGAAGGTGTCGTCGGGGGTGTTCTGCAGGATGAGCGCGACCTGGAAGAGGGGGTGGCGGGAGAGGGCCCGGCTGGGATTGAGCGCCTCCACCAGGTGGGCGAAGGACACGTCCTGGTGGGCGTAGGCGGCCAGGGCGGTTTCGCGGACGCGGTCGAGGAGCTGGGCGAAGGTCGGGTCGCCCGAAGTGTCGGTGCGCAGGACCAGGGGGTTGACGAAGAAACCGACCAGGTTGTCGAGGGCGTGGTCGGTGCGTCCCGCGACGGGGCTGCCGATGGGGATGTCGGTACCCGCGCCCAGCTTGGTCAGCAGCGCGCTCAGTCCCGCGTGCAGCACCATGAACAGACTCGTCCCCGACCGGCGTGCCAACTCGGTCAGCCCTGCGTGCAGTTCGGCGTGGATACGCAGGGAGACGTCGGCGCCGCGGTGCGAGGCGAGGGGAGGCCGGGGCCGGTCGTGGGGGAGCGCCAGCTCGTCGGGGAGGCCGGCCAGGGTCTCGGTCCAGTAGGCGAGTTGGCGGCTGAGAAGGCTGTCGGGGTCGGCCTGGTCGCCGAGCAGTCGCCGCTGCCACAACGTGTAGTCGGCGTACTGCACCGGCAGGGGCTCCCAGGCGGGTTCCTCGCCGCGGCGGCGGGCGGTGTAGGCGGTTGCCAGATCCTGGGCCAGGGGCGCCATGGACCAGCCGTCGGCGGCGATGTGGTGGACCAGGATCAGGAGCACGTGTTCGGCGGGTCCGAGCGCCAGCAGCTCCGCGCGCAGCGGGGGCTCCACCGCCAGGTCGAACGCGTAACGGGCGGCTTCCGCCAGCCGCGACGGAAACCCGTCCTCGTCCACTTCGGTGACCCGTAGCGACGGACGTGCCGCGAACGCGTCGATGATCCGCTGGCAGGGAACGCCGTCGACCTCGGGGAAAACGGTGCGCAGGGTCTCGTGCCGGGCCACGACATCGCCCAGCGCCCGCTCCAGCGCGTCCCGGTCGAGCTCGCCGGACAGGCGCAGCGCCAGGGGGATGTTGTAGGTGGCGCCGGGACCCTCCAGGCGGTGCAGGAACCACAGGCGCCGCTGTACGAACGACAGCGGCATCCTTTCGGGACGCGGCAGGGGCAGCAGGGCGGGGCGTACGGGCTGCGTGCCGCCCTCGAGCCGCGCCGTCAGTTCGGCCACGGTGGGGGCCTCGAACAGCGTGCGTACGGCGAGTTCCGCGCCGAGGGCGGCCCGGATCCGGCTGGTGAGGCGGGTGGCGAGCAGGGAGTGGCCGCCGAGGGCGAAGAAGTCGTCGTCCACGCCGATGTCGGGTACGCCGAGTACCTCGGTGAACAGGTCGCACAGCACCCGCTCCCGTGGGGTGTGCGGGGGGCGGCCGCTGCTCGCGCTCGTCGTGAAGTCCGGTGCGGGCAGGGCTGCCCGGTCCAGTTTCCCGTTCTGCGTCAGCGGCAGTCTCTCCAGGAGAAGGATCGCCGCAGGGACCATGAAGGCGGGGAGACACGTACGAAGGAAGGCTCGCAGCCCGGCCGGATCCGTCTCGGCACCGGCCGCCGGTACGACGTAGCCGACCAACCGGTCCTCGTGCGCGGCGACGGCGGCGTGGGCGACCGTGGGGTGGGCGGTGAGGGCGGCTTCGATCTCACCGGGCTCCATGCGGTGACCGCGGATCTTGAGCTGGTCGTCGGCGCGGCCGGCGAAGTGCAGGTGGCCGTCGGGCCGCCAGTGGGCCAGGTCGCCGGTGCGGTACATGCGGGTGCCGGGCGGGCCGTAGGGGTCGGCGACGAATCGCTCGGCGGTCAGGCCCGGTCGGTGCAGGTAGCCGCGGGCCAGCCCGGTTCCGGCGACGTACAGTTCCCCGGTCACGCCCGGTGGCGTCGGCTGCAGCGCGTCGTCCAGGACATAGGCGCGGGAGCCGGGAACCGGCAGTCCGAGGACCGGGGTCGCGGTGGCGTCGAGCCGGGTGCGAACGGCGTCCACGGTGCACTCGGTCGGCCCGTACATGTTGTGGGCCACCAGCCCGTCCACGGCCCGGAGTTCCCGCCACAGCCGGTCCGGCAGGGCCTCGCCGCCGAGCACGGCCACGCTCGGCCGCCACCGCTCGTCGGCGAACAGACCCCGGTCGGCCAGGACGCGCATGTACGAGGGGGTCACGTCGACGGAGTCGATGCGGTGGTCCACCAGCCACGCCGTGAACCGGTCCGCGTCCGCCCAGGTGGCGGCGTCGACCACGTGCAGTTCATGGCCGTTCATGAGGGCCGCCAGCTGTGCCCAGGAGGCGTCGAAGGACACCGACGCGGTCAGTGCCACGCGCAGCCGCCGCCCTCCGGCCCGGTCCGCCGCCGGAGCGAACACCCGCTGCCCGTACTGGACGGCCATGTCGGCCACGCTCGTGTGCCGGGCGACGACACCCTTGGGCACGCCGGTCGACCCCGAGGTGTAGATCACGTACGCCGGATGGTCGGGCAGCAGCCCCGTCACCGGCTCGGCATCCGGCAGCGTCTTGAGCCTCTCGGCGGTCTCGGGCGCGTCGAGCAGCAGGCGCGGCACACCTGGATCCAGGCCTCCCGCGACGGCGGTGGGGATGTCGGTCAGGAGCAGCACGGGCCGGGCGTCCTCGACCATGGCGGCGATGCGCGCGGCCGGGTAGGCGGGGTCCAGGGGCAGGTAGGCGGCTCCGGCCTTGAGCACGGCGAGGATGGCCACGATCAGGTCCGCCGAGCGCGGCAGGGCGACGGCGACGACATCCTCCACCTCGACGCCGCGAGCGGTCAGTGCCTGGGCGAGCCGGTTGGCCCGGGCGTCGAGTTCGACATAGGTGAGGACGGCGTCATCGGCGACGACGGCGAACGAGTCCGGGGTGGTGGCCACCTGGGTGCGGAAGAGCTCGGGGAGCGTGTCCGCGGCCGTGCGCGCAGGCACGGCCCCGTCGGTACCGGCGAGGAGGCGGCGGCGTTCGTCGGCGGACAGCACGTCGATGCGGCTGATCGGCCGGTCCGGGTCCCGGACGGCCGCTTTCAGCAGTCGTACCCAGCGTGCGGCCAGGTCCTGGACCGTGGCGTGGTCGAACAGGTCGGTGGCGTACTCGATCGCACAGTCCAGCCCGGCACACTCGCCGCTCCCGGAGCGCTGTTCGCAGGCGGAGACGTCCAGATCGAACTTGGCTGTCGCCGTCGGCAGCGGGCCGGCGGAGGTCTCCAGGCCGGGGAGGGCGAACTCCCCGGCCTCGGCGCTGTCGACCGAGAGCATCACCTGGAACAGCGGGTGCCGGGCCGGTGACCGGAGCGGGTTGAGTGCCTCCACCAGGCGCTCGAAGGGCAGGTCCTGGTGGGCGTAGGCGGCCAGTGCGGTTTCCCGGACGCGGTCGAGGAGCTGGGCGAAGGTCGGGTCGCCGGACGTGTCGGTGCGCAGGACCAGAGTGTTGACGAAGAATCCGACCAGGTCGTCGAGGGCCTGGTCGGTGCGCCCCGCGACGGGGCTGCCGATGGGGATGTCGTCACCCGCCCCCAGCTTGGTCAGTAGCGTGCTCAGACCCGCGTGCAGCACCATGAACAGGCTCGTCCGCGACCGGCGCGCCAACGCCGCCAACTCCGCGTGCAGTTCGGCGTCGATGCCGAAGCCAACCTGCGCGCCCTGGTGCGAGGCGACGGGAGGCCGGGGCCGGTCGCAGGGGATCCTCAGTTCGTCGGGCAGGCCGGCCAGGGCCCGTGTCCAGTACGCGAGCTGGTGGCCCGCAAGGCTCTCCGGGCCGGTTTCGGCACCGAGGAGTTCGCGCTGCCACAGGCTGAAGTCGGCGTACTGGACCGGCAGCGGTGCCCACCCCGGCTCCTCGCCTCGGCGCCGGGCGGCGTACGCGGTCGCGAGGTCGCGGCCCAGGGGAGCCGTCGACCAGCCGTCGGCCGCGATGTGGTGGATCACGATCAGCAGCACGTGCTCGGTGGGCCCCACGGCGAACAGCTCCGTGTGCAGCGGGGGTTCGGCGGCCAGGTCGAACGTGTACCGGGCGGCCTCCGCCAGCCGGTCGGGCAGCTCCGCCCGGCCGACCACGGCCGTGTGCAGCTCCGGCCGGGCCGCGGCGGCGTCCAGCACCCGCTGGCAGGGCTCACCGTCGACTTCGGGGAAGACCGTGCGCAGGCTCTCGTGCCGGGCCACGACATCGCCCAGGGCCCGCTCCAGAGCCGCCGGGTCCAGGCGGCCGTTCAGGCGCAGTGCCACAGGGATGTTGTACGTGGCGTCGGGGCCCTGCATGCGGTGCAGGAACCACAGGCGCCGCTGCGCGAACGACAGCGGCACGGGATCGGGCCGTTCACGACCGGTCAGCGCCGGCCGTTCCCGGTCCGCGCCGCCCAGCCGGGCCGCCAGGCCGGCGACGGTGGGCGCCTCGAACAGCGTGCGCAGGTCCACGGGTGTGCCGAGGGCGGCTCGGATGCGGCTGGTGAGCCGGGTGGCGAGCAGGGAGTGGCCGCCTACGGCGAAGAAGTCGTCATCGACCCCTACGGCGGACAGCCCCAGTACCTCTGCGAACAGTGCGCACAGCACCTGCTCCTGTGGGGTGTGCGGGGGCCGGCCGCTTCCCGCGGCCGTGGTGAAGTCCGGTGCGGGCAGTGCTGCCCGGTCCAGCTTCCCGTTCCGCGTCACCGGGAGCGCCTCCAGCTCCACGAAGGCGGAGGGCACCATGTGTGCGGGCAGCCGGGACCGTAGATGCTCACGCAACGTCCCGCTGTCGAGCGTGCCGTCGGCCTCCGGCACCACATGGGCGACGAGCAGGTCGTCGTGCGTGGTGACGGCGGCGTGGGCGACCGTGGGGTGGGTGGTGAGGGTGGCTTCGACCTCGCCGGGTTCGATGCGGTGGCCGCGGACCTTGACCTGGTGGTCGGTGCGGCCGAGGTACTCCAGTTGGCCGTCGGGCCGCCGGCGGGCGAGGTCGCCGGTGCGGTACATGCGGGTGCCGGGCGGGCCGTAGGGGTCGGCGACGAAGCGCTGCGCGGTCAGGCCCGGTCGGCGCAGATAGCCGCGGGCCAGATGGATCCCGGCGACGTACAGTTCCCCCGCGATCCCCGGTGGCACCGGCCGCAACGCCGTGTCCAGCACATACGCGCGGGAGCCGGGGATCGGCGGTCCGATGGGCGGTGCCGTGTCCGCGGGTGTCAGGGGTCCGCTCATCGTCGCGCATACGGTGGTCTCGGTGGGGCCGTAGGCGTTGATCATCCGTCGTCCCGGTGCCCATCGCTCCACCAGTCCTGGCGGGCATGCCTCTCCCGCGACGACCAGCGTCGAGACACCTGCGTCCGTCTCGGTCACCACGGCCAGCGCGGACGGCGGCACGGTGGCGTGGGTGATGTGCGCGTCCGTGTCGGTGAGGGCGGTCAGGGGGTCGGGGGAGAGGACGAGCGTGGCTCCGGTGAGCAGGGCGGTGCACAGTTCGGATACGGAGGCGTCGAAGCTGGGTGAGGCGAACTGCAGGACGCGGCTGCCGGGCTCGATGGCGAAGCGTTCGGTCTGGGCGGTGACCAGGTTGGCGATGCCGGTGTGGGCGACCACGACTCCCTTGGGCTGTCCGGTCGATCCGGAGGTGTAGATGACGTAGGCGGGGTGCCGGGGGTCGATGGTGACGGCCGGGTCGGTGTCGGGCTGGTCCTGTGTCAGCGTGGTGAGTGTGTGCGGGGCGTCGATGACGAGGGCGGGGCGCGCGTCGTCGAGCATGTACGCGATCCGCGCCGGCGGGTAGGCGGGGTCCACGGGCAGGTAGGCGGCTCCGGCCTTGAGTACGCCCAGGATCGCCGTCACCAGCTCCACGCTGCGGGGCAGCGCGAGGGCCACGACGTCCTCCGCCCCGACACCCCTGGAGATCAGCGCGTGCGCGAGCCGGTTGGCCCGCGCGTTCAACTCCCCGTACGTCAGGGCGGTTCCGTCGGCCACCACGGCGACCGTGTCCGCAGTGGCCCGGACCTGTTCCTCGAACAGCACCGGTACGGGAACGGCGGGAGCCCCGGACGCGGTGGCGTCATCCGCCCCGAGCAGGCGCCCCCGCTCATCGGCCGACAACACCTCCAGCACGCCGACCGGCAGACCGAGATCGAGGTTCGCCATGTCCGCCAGGAGGCGCAGCAACCGCTGCTGGTGGTCCGCGAGGTCGGCGTCGTCGTACACCTCGGGCGCGGCGTGCAGTTCCAGGTGCAGGCCGACGTCGTCCCGGCGGTCCCACACCGCGACCATCAGGTCCGTGAGCAGTCCGGCGGAGACGTTGTGCGCGGTGCACCGGTGGCCGGCGAAGGTGATGTCGTAGTTGAACCCCATGAGGTTGACCACCGGCGAGAACGCCGAGCCGGCACCGCGGGGCAGACCGAGCTCGCGGTACAGGTCCTCGCCGCGGTAGCGCTGGTGTGCCACCGCCTCGCGCATCCGGTCGTCGACCTGGGCCAGCAGCTCTTCCAGCGGCATGCCGGGTCGTACGGCCAGCCGTACGGGCACCCCGTTGGCCAGCATCCCCGGCGTGGTGCGGGACGCCCGGTCCAGGCGGCCGGACACGGCCAGCCCGACCGTCACGTCCCGCGCGCCCGTCAGCCGGTGCGCGTACAGCGCCACCGCGGCGACCACGAACCGGTTCGGGGGGACGTCGGCTCGCCAGGCGGCCGCCCGCAGAGTCCGTGGGACGGGACACCCGCCGGTTGTGCGGGCGGGCCCGAGAGCCGGTCCGGTGGACGGTTCCGTCTCCGCGAGGCCGGGGTCCGGTGCCGCGCATCCCGAGCGGGGCGGAATCGCGGCCGTCTGCGTCCAGCCGGCGAGCCGCCGCGTCCAGTACTCCCGGTCGGCGGCGCAGTCCTGCGACGCGCGGTAGTCCTGGTCGGCCCGGACGAGGGCCGACAACGGGCCGAAGGGACTGGGGCCGGACCTCTGCCCGTGGGCCAGGGCCGTGTACACCTCGGCGGTCCGGCGTGCCATGAGGGACAGGCCGAACGCGTCCATGACCGCGTGGTGGTAGGTGTGGCACCACCAGGACCGGTCCGGCGCCAGCCGGAGCAGCGCGAAGCTGAAGAGCGGGTCGGACGCCAGGTCCATGGGCCGGGCCAGGTCCTGGGTGATCCATGTGCGTGCGGACGCCTCCGGGTCGGATGCGTCGCTGACGTCGACGAGCGGCAGCGACCAGCGCCGCTCGCGTTTCAGAAGCTGCTCCGGGCCGTCCTCGCCGGGCACCACCTGGACCCGCAGCGCGTCGGTCTCGGCCACGACCTGGCGCAGCGCCGCCTCGAACACGGCGGCGTCGACCGGCCCGCGGATGTCCAGGTACTCGCCCATACGGAGCGCGGCGCCCGCGCTCGGGGAATGCTGGTCGGCGAGCCAGATCTCGCGCTGTGCTGCGGTCAGCGGCAGGACCAACACGGGGCAACCTCCTGCAATGTCCGAGATTCCTGCCCACGCCCGCACCATTTCCGGCGGAGCAGTACCGAGTGCGGCCCGAAAGACGACCCAATGGTGCACTCATCGTGCCAGCTACGAGAGCGAGTTCCGGCACGTGCACGTCATTGCCACCCGAATGCAGGCACCGCAAACGCTGTTGTAGCACTAACGTGCTTCATCGGGCTCGCGATATTAGTGGTGCCGGATCAACTCCGTTTGCAGCAAGGGCGCTTGAGCTGCCGCACGGTGTCGGTGAAATTGCTCTCTGAATCCCCGTTCGGTGCAGCCTCACATTCTCCGATGAATCCTTTCTTCGGCGAGCGTGGCAGTGCATTTCCGTGTGAAATTCGAAGGGGTCGAGCACGCCAGCGCGTCGCTTCCTGTTCAACGGACGGAATCCGCCATCCTGTCGGTACGCCGTGCTGCCATGGGCCGGGTGAGGGAAGGAGAACGGTTGCATGACACCTCCGCCTCGGGACCCGTCTCTCCTCGACGAGGCCCGCCGCTTGGCACCCGAAGCGGTTGCCCTGCGCCGCGCGGTGCACCGTGATCCGGAGCTGGGCCTCGACCTGCCGGAGACGCGACGCCGTGTGCTGGGCGCGCTCGACGGCCTCGGCCTGGAGATCCGCACCGGCCGGGCGCTGTCCTCCGTCACCGCGGTCCTCACCGGCGCGGCCGACGGCCCGACGATCCTGCTGCGCGCCGACATGGACGCGCTGCCGGTCGCCGAGGAGACCGGCCTGCCGTTCGCCTCGCGGACTCCCGGACTCATGCACGCGTGCGGCCATGACGCCCACACGGCGATGCTCGCGGGCGCCGCACGGCTGCTCGCCGGGCGCCGCGAAGGAATTGCCGGACGTGTGGTGTTCATGTTCCAGCCTGGCGAGGAGGGCCATCAGGGAGCCCGCCACATGATCGAGGAGGGTGTGCTGGAGGCGTCCGGACGCAGGGCCGACGCCGCCTTCGCCCTCCATGTGCACCCCAACCTGCCCGCGGGCGCGCTGCGGTTGCGTCCCGGCCCGCAGTTGGCGGCCTCCGACCGGTTCCGGGTCGTCGTACGCGGGCGCGGCGGCCACGCCTCCGCGCCGCACACGACGTGCGACCCGGTGCCTGTGGCGTGCGAGATCGTGCTGGCGCTGCAGACGATGGTCACCCACAGCCTGTCCGCCGATGCCAAGGCCGTTCTCAGCGTGACGCGCCTGACCGCGGGTACGGCCACGGGCATCATCCCGGACACCGCGGAGCTGGGCGGTACCTTGCGCACCCTGTCCGAGCCGACCCGGAAGACGCTGCACGAGGGGATCACCAGGGTGGCCGAGGGCGTGGCCGCCGCTCACGGAGCGGAGGCCGAGGTGACCGTCGAGCCGGTCTATCCGGCCACCTTCAACGACCCCGGGTTCACCGACTTCGTCCTGCGCACGGCCGCGGGCGCGCTCGGGACGGAGAACGTGGATGTCCTGACGACCACGCAGATGGCGTCGGAGGACTTCTCCTACGTCCTCCGGGCAGTCCCCGGCGCCCTGGCCTTCCTCGGCGTGAGCCCACCGGGTCCGGCGCCGCACGAGGCCCCGTCACTGCACTCACCCCGCATGGACATGGACGAGGAAGCGATCGCGTCGGGCATCGCCTGCCACGCAGCCGTGGCGCTGGCCTTCCTTGCCGGAGGCGGTCCGGAGCCCGCGTGACGGCCCGACATACGCGCCGCTCTCCCCCTTACTATGCTCACTTCATGCCGGAGGCCGGAAGCCAGGGGCGTACCAGGGACGTTTCCCCAGGTCGCAACACGTGGGAGCTGGACGTGGAATGTAAGGCAAACGAGTTGTGGGGCCTTGGAAGATGCTGAGAGAGGTCACCGCAAACCGCTACATCGCCCCCCTCCACTCCGGTGGCTCCGTCCCCGGCGTCGTCGAGGCCGACGACCTCGGCACGTACGTCGTGAAGTTCACCGGCTCGGCACAGGGGCACAAGGCGCTGGTCGCCGAGGTGATCGTCGGTGAGCTCGCCCGTGCGCTGGGCCTGCGCTTCCCGGAGCTGGTGCTCGTCCACTTCGACCCGGTGATCGCCGCGGACGAGCCCCACCAGGAGGTCCGGGACCTGCACGGCGCGAGCGCGGGCGTGAACCTCGGCATGGACTGTCTGCCGGGCGCCGCCGACTTCACCCCCGAGATCGCGAAGACCTTCCCGGTGGACCCGCTGGAGGCGGGCCGGATCGTCTGGCTGGACGCGCTCACGGTCAACGTGGACCGCACGGTGCACAGCTCCAACCTCATGGTGTGGCCCACGCTCGGCACCGTACCGCCGCGCCTGTGGCTCATCGACCACGGCGCCGCCCTCGTCTTCCACCACCGCTGGGACACCACCACCCCGGGCAAGAGGTACGACTTCCGGCACCACGCCCTCGGCCACTACGGCCCCGACGTCCGGGCGGCCGACGCCGAACTGGCCCCCAGGGTGACCGAGGAGCTGCTGCGGGGCATCGTCGCCGAGGTCCCGGACGCCTGGCTGGCCGAGGACGCCGGCTTCGCGACCCCGGACGACGTCCGCGCCGCCTACGTCGACTACCTCCTCGCCCGGGTGCGCCTGTCGCCCGAGTGGCTGCCCACCGACTTCCCGAGCCGCGAGCAGCTCGCCGCCGAGGACGCCGCCCGCGCCGCGAGGACCCAGGCGGGCCGCCCGGCCTGGCTCCAACGCGTCCCCGATCTGCACGGCAAGCCGGCCGCGGAACAGGACTGGTCGGTCCACCTGGGGTGACCACGCGCGAGCGGCCCCGGGACGGGATCTCCCGGGGCCGCCCGCACGCGTCAGGTTCAGCCCTTGAGCTGCTCGTACGCCGGCAGGGTGAGGAAGTCGGCGTAGTTCTCGTCCAGGGAGACCTTCAGCAGCAGGTCGTGCGCCTCCTGCCAGTGGCCGGCGGCGAAGGCCTCCTCGCCGATCTCCTGGCGGATGTCGGACAGTTCCTCGGCGGCGACCTTGCGGGCCAGCTCGGGCGTGGCCGTGTCGCCGTTCTCGAACTCGACGCCCGCGTTGATCCACTGCCAGATCTGCGAGCGGGAGATCTCGGCGGTGGCCGCGTCCTCCATCAGGTTGAAGATGGCGACCGCGCCGAGACCGCGCAGCCAGGCCTCGATGTACCGGATGCCGACCTGGACGGCGTTGACGAGACCGTTGTACGTCGGCTTCGCGTCCAGCGAGTCGACCGCGATCAGGTCGGCCGCCTCGACGTGGACGTCCTCGCGCAGCCGGTCCTTCTGGTTCGGCTTGTCGCCGAGGACCCTGTCGAAGGACTCCATGGCGATCGGGACGAGGTCGGGGTGGGCGACCCAGGAGCCGTCGAAACCGTCGTTCGCCTCGCGGTCCTTGTCGGCGCGGACCTTCTCGAAGGCGACCTTGTTGACCTCGGCGTCCCGCCGGGACGGGATGAAGGCCGCCATGCCGCCGATCGCGTGCGCGCCGCGCTTGTGGCAGGTGCGGACGAGGAGTTCGGTGTACGCCCGCATGAACGGGGCGGTCATCGTCACCGCGTTGCGGTCCGGCAGGACGAACCTGGCGCCGCCGTCCCGGAAGTTCTTCACGATGGAGAACAGGTAGTCCCAGCGGCCGGCGTTCAGCCCGGCGGCGTGGTCGCGGAGTTCGTAGAGGATCTCCTCCATCTCGTACGCCGCCGTGATCGTCTCGATCAGGACGGTCGCGCGGATGGTGCCCTGCGGGATGCCGACGTAGTCCTGCGCGAAGACGAACACGTCGTTCCACAGCCGGGCCTCGAGGTGCGACTCGGTCTTCGGCAGGTAGAAGTACGGGCCCTTGCCGAGGTCCAGCAGCCGCTGGGCGTTGTGGAAGAAGTACAGGCCGAAGTCGACGAAGGCGCCCGGCACCGGCGTGCCGTCGGCGTCGACGAGGTGCCGCTCGTTCAGGTGCCAGCCGCGCGGCCGCATGACGACCGTCGCCAGCTCCTCGTTCGGCCGCAGGGCGTAGGACTTCCCGGTCCCCGGGTCGGTGAAGTCGATGTTCCGGGTGTAGGCGTCGGTCAGGTTGACCTGGCCGAGGACGACGTTCTCCCAGGTGGGCGCGGAGGCGTCCTCGAAGTCGGCGAGCCAGATCCTCGCGCCCGAGTTGAGCGCGTTGATGGTCATCTTGCGGTCGGTGGGGCCGGTGATCTCGACGCGCCGGTCGTTCAGCGCGGCCGGGGCAGGGGCGACCTTCCAGGAGTCGTCCGCGCGGATCGCGGCGGTCTCGGGGAGGAAGTCGAGCGTGGAGGTGCGGGCGATCTCGGCGCGGCGCTCGGCCCGGCGGGCGAGGAGTTCGTCACGGCGCGGGGTGAACCGCCGGTGCAGCTCCGCCACGAAGGCGAGCGCCGCGTCCGTGAGGACCTCTTCCTGCCGGGGCAGGGACTCGGCGTCGACGATGGCCAGCGGGGACGGCGCTGGTGCGGACATGAGCTGTCACTTCCTTCAGCGGTGGCACCAAGTGCCAAGAGGCACGAATAGGGCAATCAGCGCCGACTGTGCGGGCAGGCGCTTCTGAACAGTGGATAGTAGTTTCCTCATCGTGGAACTTCAATGGTTTGTTGACGTCGAGATTCTCTGAGTCGAGGGAAGGTGGCGCCCAGTGCCACCCCGTTCACTCAAGGTGGCGCAGATCGGCCTCGGTGTCGACGTCATAGGGCTCGGCGACGTCCGCGCACTCCACGAGCCGGATCTCGCCGTCGTGTTCCTTCAGATAGGCGCGTGCCCCGCGGTCCCCGGTGGCCGTCGCCGCGATGCCCGCCCAGTGGGCCGCGCCGAACAGCACGGGATGCCCGCGCACGCCGTCGTAGGCGGCCGAGACCAGCGATTTCTCGTCCTCGTACGCCCCGAGCACCCGGGCCACGGCCGCCGTCCCGATGCCCGGCTGGTCGACCAGGCTCACCAGGGCCGCGCGGGCCCCCGTACCGCCGAGCGAGACCAGCCCGGCCCGCAGCGACGAGCCCATCCCGTCGGCCCAGCCGGGGTTGTCCACGAGCACACAGCCGCCCAGCTCGGCACGCGCGCGTACCTCGTCCGCCGACGCGCCCAGGACCACATGGATCCGCCCGCACCCGGCCGCGCGCAGCACGCCGACGGCATGCTCGACCAACGGCCGCCCCCGGTGCTCCAGCAGCGCCTTGGGCCGCCCGCCGAGCCGCCGTCCCCCGCCGGCGGCGAGCAGCAGCCCGGTGACCTCTTCGTGATGCTTGTCCGTCATGCGTCCTGCATACCCGACGCGGCGGTCGGCGGCCGGTTCCCCAGGGCTGAATTTCGGTCCGTGCGGTGGCGCTCCCGGACGCGGTGGCGTTTACTGACCGGCGCACGACGGCGTGTGAGGGGGAGGCCAGTGTTGCGGAGCTTGGGGCAGAGACCGGTGACCGGCAGCGACGAGGACCCGAGAGTGGCGGAACTGCGGACCGCGGTGTCCCGGCTGCGCCGCGAACTCGCCGCGCTGCCCTCCGAGTTCCCCGACCGGGCGATCGCCGAGGACGAACTGGCGGCCCTGGCGGCGATGGCCTCCGGCGGCTCCCCGGAGATCCCGCGCCTGCGCGGCTCCCTGTTACTGATCGCGGGGGCGATCGGCTCGGTGAGCGCCTTGGCCAGGGGTCTGAGGGAGGTCAGGGACGCGGTGGACTTGTTCGGGGAATCACCGCGAGCTTGAAGGTGCAGGGCGAGGTGACCGACCCGGGGGCACGGGGCTGTTTCGATATGCGGCTCCGCCGCGTGGGCGCGATCCACCACGAACAACCCGCAGTCGCCCACGCGCCGAAGGAGGCACCCCGTCAGGCGCCCGAACTCGCCAAAGCCTGAGACAGCTCAAGGGCGATCTGCTGCAGCACCGGCACGATCTTGTCCGTCGCAGCCTCGGTGACCCTTCCGGCAGGCCCCGAGATGGAGATCGCCGCAGCCGTCGGAGACTCCGGCACGGACACCGCGAGACACCGCACCCCGATCTCCTGCTCGTTGTCGTCGACGGCGTACCCCGACCGTCGTACATCCTCCAGCGCGGCCAGGAACCCCTCGGGCGTGGTGATGGTCTTCTCGGTCGCGGCCGGCATCCCGGTACGGGCGAGCAGCGCCCGCACCTCGTCATCCGGCACCCCGGCGAGCAGCGCCTTGCCCACGCCGGTCGAGTGCGGCAGCACCCGTCGGCCCACCTCGGTGAACATCCGCATCGAGTGCTTCGACGGCACCTGCGCCACGTACACGATCTCGTCGCCGTCCAGCAGCGCCATGTTCGCCGTCTCGCCGGTCTCCTCGACCAGCCGCGCGAGATACGGCCGCGCCCAGGTGCCGAGCAGCCGGGACGCCGACTCGCCGAGCCGGATCAGCCGGGGGCCGAGGGCGTAGCGCCGGTTCGGCTGCTGACGGACGTACCCGCAGGCGACCAGGGTGCGCATCAGCCGGTGGATGGTCGGCAGCGGCAGCCCGCTGGTCGCGGACAGCTCGCTCAGGCCCACCTCGCCGCCCGCGTCCGCCATCCGCTCGAGCAGATCGAAGGCGCGCTCGAGGGACTGGACGCCGCCGCCGGCGGAGGGCTTGGCGGAGTCGGTGGTGCTGGCGCTGGACGTCGGCACGGCGCGTTCCTTTCGGGACTGGCGGGAGGGCAGAAGCCTACCCGGCAGTCGGTTGACTCCCTGCTTGTACGTAGCTACGTTCTGCTTGATGGAATTCTAATTCCGCTTTGTGGAAACGTCCAGAGTGGGTGCGGGTGACGTACTGCCCAGAAGTGTGCCCCTTGACGGCGTGGAAGCGGGAGTGAAGACTCCTTCAACAGAACGTTGAAATCCGTTACGTGGGTGTAAATCCCGTTTCCTGGGCGTAAAACGGCGGTACAGAGAGGGGTTCGGGTGTCCGACGCTGAACTGGTCCTGCGCTCGACGCGCGTCATCACACCGGAGGGGATACGGGCCGCCACGGTCACCGTGTCCGCCGGGAAGATCACGGCCGTCCTGCCGTACGACGCGGAGGTCCCGGCCGGGGCCCGGCTGGAGGACGTCGGCGACCATGTGCTGCTGCCCGGCCTGGTCGACACCCACGTGCACGTCAACGACCCCGGCCGCACCGAGTGGGAGGGCTTCTGGACCGCCACGCGCGCGGCGGCGGCCGGCGGCATCACCACGCTGATCGACATGCCGCTCAACTCCCTCCCGCCGACCACGACCGTCGAGCACCTGCGGGTGAAGCGGCAGGTGGCCGCCGACAAGGCGCACATCGACGTCGGCTTCTGGGGCGGCGCCCTGCCGGACAACGTCAAGGACCTGCGCCCGCTGCACGACGCCGGTGTGTTCGGCTTCAAGGCGTTCCTGTCCCCGTCCGGCGTGGACGAGTTCCCGCACCTCGACCAGGACCGGCTCACCCGGTCCCTGGCGGAGATCGCCGGCTTCGACGGGCTGCTGATCGTGCACGCCGAGGACCCGCACCACCTCGCCGCCGCCCCGCAGCAGGGCGGCCCGAAGTACACCGACTTCCTCGCCTCCCGCCCGCGCGACGCCGAGGACACGGCCATCGAGAGCCTCATCGCGCAGGCCAAACGCCTCCACGCGCGCGTGCACGTCCTGCACCTGTCCTCCAGCGACGCGCTGCCGCTGATCCGCGCCGCCCGCGCGGACGGTGTACGGATCACCGTGGAGACCTGCCCGCACTACCTCACCCTGACCGCCGAGGAAGTCCCGGACGGCGCCAGCGAGTTCAAGTGCTGCCCGCCCATCCGTGAGGCCGCCAACCAGGACCTGCTCTGGGAGGCGCTGGCCGACGGCACGATCGACTGCGTCGTCAC
This sequence comes from Streptomyces sp. NPDC020192, assembly GCF_044388685.1. NCBI lineage: Bacteria > Bacillati > Actinomycetota > Actinomycetes > Kitasatosporales > Streptomycetaceae > Streptomyces > Streptomyces sp. NPDC020192. Next base: position 83,083 of record NZ_JBIRXG010000010.1, read on the forward strand.
CGACCACTCGCCCTCCACCGCCGACCTGAAGACCGACGACTTCGCCACCGCCTGGGGCGGCATCTCCGGCCTCCAGCTCAGCCTCGCCGCCGTATGGACCGCGGCACGCGCGCGTGGCCACGGCCTGGAGGACGTCGTCAGCTGGATGTCCGCGCGGACCGCCGCACTCGTCGGCCTGGGCGCCTCCAAGGGCGCCATCGCCCCCGGCCACGACGCCGACTTCGCCGTCCTCGCCCCCGACGACACCTTCACCGTCGACCCGGCCGCCCTCCAGCACCGCAACCGGGTCACCGCGTACGCCGGCAAGACGCTGTACGGCGTCGTGAAGTCCACCTGGCTGCGCGGCGAACGCATCGTCCACGACGGCGAGTTCACCGAGCCGAAGGGCACCCTGCTCACCCGCCCCCAGTAGTCCACCCCGCACCCGGCCCACTCCCGGAAAGGAACCCCTGATCACCGTGACGGCGACACCTAGCTTCACCGGCGACGCGAACCCCTACGGAGGCGGCGACCCGTACGCGGACTACCGCACCGCCGACTTCCCCTTCACCCAGTACGCCAACCTCGCCGACCGGCAGCTCGGCGCCGGTGTCATCGCCGCCAACGACGAGTTCTTCGCCCAGCGCGAGAACCTGCTGGTGCCCGAGCGGGCCGAGTTCGACCCCGAGCACTTCGGGCACAAGGGCAAGATCATGGACGGCTGGGAGACCCGCCGGCGGCGCGGTGTCTCCGCCGAGCACCCGTGGCCCACCGCCGAGGACCACGACTGGGCACTGGTCCGCCTCGGCGCGCCCGGCGTGATCCGCGGGATCGTCGTCGACACCGCCCACTTCCGCGGCAACTACCCGCAGGCCGTCTCCATCGAGGCCACCTCCGTCCCCGGCTCCCCGTCCCCCGAGGAGCTGCTGGGCGACGACGTGAAGTGGACGACGATCGTCCCGCGCACCCCGGTCGCCGGCCACGCGGCGAACGGTTTCTCCATATCGGCCGAACAGCGCTTCACGCACGTGCGTGTCCACCAGCACCCCGACGGCGGCATCGCGCGCCTGCGCGTGTACGGCGAGGTGGTACCCGACCCCGAGTGGCTCGCGGTCCTCGGCACCTTCGACGTCGTGGCCCTGGAGAACGGCGGCCGGGTCGAGGACGCCTCCAACCTCTTCTACTCCCCGGCCACCAACACCATCCAGCCGGGCCGCTCCCGCAAGATGGACGACGGCTGGGAGACCCGCCGCCGCCGTGACCAGGGCAACGACTGGATCCGCTACCAGCTCGTCTCCCAGGCGCAGATCCGCGCGGTCGAGATCGACACGGCCTATCTGAAGGGCAACAGCGCGGGCTGGGCCTCCGTGTCGGTCAAGGACGGCGAGAGCGGCGACTGGGTGGAGATCCTGCCGCGCACCCGCCTCCAGCCCGACACCAACCACCGCTTCGTGCTGCCGAGCCCGGCCGTCGGCACGCACGCGCGCATCGACATCTTCCCCGACGGCGGCATCTCCCGCCTCAGGCTGTTCGGCTCGCTGACCGAGGACGGCGCGGCCCGGCTCGCCGCCCGGCACCAGGAACTGGGCGGCTGACCCACCCCGCACGCGCGCGGGGCGCCCCGGCCTGGACAGCACCGGGCGCCCCGCGTGTCACCCACAGGGATTCGATTCCGGCCCCCTGGAACTCTCCGGTCCGTCTCCCGCGTTCTTCCCGCGTGACCCTTCAGCAAGAGATCGTCGGCAACGCCATGCAGATGGCGGTCGTCAACCTGCGCCCCGGCCAGACCGTGTACTGCGAGGCCGGGAAGTTCCTGTTCAAGACGACGAACGTGACCATGGAGACGCGCCTGTCCGGCCCGTCCGGAAACGGAAACGGCGGCCAGCAGGGGCAGGGCGGCGGCGGTGGCATGGGGGGCCTGCTGCGCCAGGCCATGGGCACCGCCATGCAGGTCGGCCAGCGCATGCTCGCGGGTGAGTCGCTGGCGTTCCAGTACTTCACCTCCCAGGGCGGGGAGGGCACGGTCGGCTTCGCGGGCGTGCTCCCCGGCGAGATGCGCGCGCTGGAACTCGACGGCACGCGCGCGTGGTTCGCCGAGAAGGACGCCTTCGTGGCCGCCGAGTCCACCGTCGAGTTCGGCATCGCCTTCGCCGGCGGCCGTACGGGCATGAGCGGCGGCGAGGGCTTCATCCTGGAGAAGTTCACCGGACACGGCACGGTGATCATCGCCGGCGCGGGCAACTTCATCGACCTCAACCCCGCCGACTTCGGCGGCCGCATCGAGGTGGACACGGGCTGTGTGGTCGCCTTCGAGGAGGGCATCCAGTACGGCGTCCAGCGCGTCGGCGGCCTCAACCGCCAGGGGATCATGAACGCCGTCTTCGGCGGCGAGGGCCTGTCCCTGGCCACGCTGGAGGGCAACGGCAGGGTGATCCTGCAGTCCATGACCATCGAGAGCCTCGCCAACGCCCTGAAGAAGGCCCAGGGCGGCGACAAGCAGGGCCCGACCGGCGGACTGTTCTCGACGCACGCGGGCTGAACCGATGAGTTCCGGGTGCCAGCGGGGTCTGAGCTGATGACAACGGACCCCGCCCCAGGAAGAAGGCACCCGCCATGGGCAAGCTCGTCTCCACCCTCTTCGTCACCCTCGACGGCGTCTACCAGGCCCCGGGCGGCCCCCAGGAGGACCCCAGCGGCGGCTTCACCCACGGCGGCTGGAGCTTCGTGTACGGCGACGAGGACTTCGGCCGCTTCGCCGCCGAGGTCTTCGACCGCGCCGGCGCCTTCCTGCTCGGCCGCCGTACGTACGACATCTTCGCCGCCTACTGGCCGAAGGTGACCGACCCGGCCAACCCCATCGCCTCCCGGCTCAACGTCCTCCCGAAGTACGTCGTGTCCTCCACCCTCGAGGCGCCCGAGTGGTCCGGTACCACCGTGATCGGCGGCGATCTCGCCAAGGAGGTCCAGGCCCTCAAGGAGCGCACGGACGGCGAACTCCAGGTCCACGGCAGCGGCGCCCTGGTCCGCTCCCTGATCGACCTCCGCCTCCTCGACACCCTGCACCTGCTGACCTTCCCGGTCGTCCTCGGCACCGGCCACCGGCTGTTCCCGGACGGCTCGGTCCCCACCCGCTTCCGGCACACCGACGGCCACGTCACGGGCACGGGCGTCTCGATCCAGTCGTACGACCTGGCGGGCGACCCCGAGTACGGCTCGTACGAACTCCCCGAGAACGCCTGAGCGGCACACGCCACGAGGCCCCTTGAGGTGCGTGGCGCCTGGGAAGGTCCGGGAGGCGGGCTCCCCGGAGGTGCCTAGGGTGTGCATTGCTTCGAGGACACCCAAGGCCGTCGCTCCCGGCGGATGCCTCAGCCGCGCTGTCTCCGAGGACGCCGGAAGGCGCGCACTCCCGGCGGACGCCTGAGCCGCGCTCTCCCCGAAGACGCCGGAGGCGCGCGCGGTCTCTGGTCGGAGATCGTCGCCGCAGGTACGGTGATCACGCCCCGCGCGAGCCGCCGACGTCTCCGCACCCCTTCGGAGACCGGGAGAGCCGCCCGCATGTCCTCGATCGCCGTACCGGGCGTCGCCGCCCTGCCCCGCCGCGCCTGGCGCACCGACCTGCCCGTCCTGCTCGTCGCGGTCTGCTGGGGCGCCAGCTACCTCGCCGCGAAGGACATCACCACCGCTCGTACCGTCCTGGCCGTCCTGGTGCTGCGGTTCGCGCTCGCCGTGCCCGTCCTGGCGGTCGCCGGCCGCCGCGCCCTGCGCTCCCTCACCGGCGCCCAGTGGCGCGGCGCGGCTCTGCTCGGGCTGATCCTGAGCGGGATCTTCCTGCTGGAGACCTACGGCGTCGTCCACACCTCGGCGACCAACGCCGGCCTGATCATCAGCCTCACCATGATCTTCACCCCGCTCGCCGAGGCCGCCGTCACCCGCACCCGGCCCGCCCCGGCCTTCCTCGGCGCGGCGCTGCTGTCGGTGCTCGGCGTCGTCCTGCTCACCCAGGGCGGCGGCTTCACCCAGCCCTCGCTCGGCGACCTGCTGATGCTGCTCGCCGCGCTCGCCCGCACCGTGCACGTCCTCGCCATGTCCCGGATCAGGGCCGTCCAGGGCGCCGACGCACTGCCGCTCACCACGGTCCAGCTCGGCGCGGCCGTCGCCGTCTTCGCCCTGCTGTCCGCCGGCTCCGGAACTCCGGCGCCCTGGACGGTCGCGGCGGGCCTCGGCGCGCGGGACTGGGCCGGGCTGCTGTTCCTCGCCGTGCTGTGCACGGTGTTCGCGTTCTTCGTGCAGATGTGGGCGGTGCGCCGTACCTCCCCGTCCCGGGTCGGTCTGCTGCTCGGCACCGAACCCCTGTGGGCCGCCGCGGCCGGGATCGCGCTGGGCGGCGAACGGCTCGGCGCGCTCGGTCTCGCGGGTGGCGTACTGGTGCTCGCGGGAACCGCGTGGGGGCGCAGGAGCGCAGGTTAACTTCCTGAAAACAGATGGGACTTGACGGGAAAATCTTCAACATTGTCGTTGACATGCCAACGTCTACGCGCGTCATCATGGGGGCATGAGATTCCCCCCACGTGCCACTCGCATCGGCGCCGCAGCAGCGCTCCTGTCCGCCCTCCTCGTCGGCGGCACCGTCTCCGCCACCACGGCGAACGCCGCCGCCGACTCGACCGGCAGCATCTGCTACAGCGCCCTGCCGTCGCAGGCGTACGACACCCTGGACCTGATCGCCCAGGGCGGCCCGTACCCGTACTCGCAGGACGGCACCGTCTTCTCCAACCGTGAAGGCGTCCTGCCCAGCGAGTCGTACGGCTACTACCACGAGTACACGGTGATCACGCCCGGCTCCTCCACGCGCGGTGCCCGGCGCATCGTCACCGGCGAGCAGGACCAGGAGGACTACTACACCTCCGACCACTACGCCACGTTCAACCTGATCGACTTCGGCTGCTGAGCCGGACGACAGGACCCGAGGGAACAGCGCGACAGACGTAGGACCGAAGTACCGCGCACCTCGCCCTGCGGCCGACCCCCCCACCCCGGGCCGCGGGACGAGCGGTGTCCGGGCCGGCGCCGGCCCGGACACCAGCGCCTTCCGCGTGAGCCGCCGAGACGCGGTGCCGCGCGAGAGCCGCCGAAAGTCGACGATCGCGCGACTTTGGTAGCCGATCACGCGCGCGTGGCGGTCACGTGCAGGGGGCGCTGCATAGATTTCTCGACCGTGAGTGAAGACCGACACCGGCCGGCCCCCGCCCCCGGAAGCGGGCTGCGCCGCTGGATGCTCCCGTCGGCGGTGGTCCGGGAACTGGACCCGGACGCGACCTCCGAGGGACGCCGACCGCGCCGCACGGCCCGGGACTGGGCCGTCGACACCTGCTGCTTCCTGCTGGTCGTCCTGCTGTACCTGGTGACCACGGTGTCCCTGGTGCACCACCCCGACGTGCCCCAGGGCTTCGTCGTCGTGGACGTGCTGCTGGGCGGCCTGTCCTGTCTCGCGGTCTGGCTGCGCCGCCGCCGGCCGGTCGGCCTCGCCGCCGCGATGATCGCGATCGGCTTCGTCTCCGAGACCTCCGGCTGGGCCTGCCTCGCCGCACTGTTCACCGTGGCCGTGCACCGGCCGTTCCGGTACGTCGCCTGGATCGCCGGCGTCGACCTCGCCCTCGTACCCGTCTACTACTGGCTGCGCCCGGAGTCCGGCCTGGCATACCTGGCCTCCCTGATCTTCGCGCTGCTCCTCACCGTCTGTGTCGTCGGCTGGGGCATGTTCGTGCGCTCCAAGCGGCTGCTGATGCTGAGCCTCAGGGACCGGGCGCACCGGGCGGAGACCGAGGCCCGGCTGCGCGCCGAGCAGGCCCAGCGCCTCGCCCGCGAGGACATCGCCCGCGAGATGCACGACGTGCTCGCCCACCGGCTCACCCTGCTCAGCGTGCACGCCGGAGCCCTGGAGTTCCGGCCGGACGCGCCGCGGGAGGAGATCGCGCGGGCCGCCGGCGTCATCCGGGAGAGCGCTCACGAGGCCCTCCAGGACCTTCGGGAGATCATCGGCGTCCTGCGCACCGGCGGCCCCGACGACGCGGCCGGCGGCCGCCCGCAGCCGACGCTCGCCGCGCTCGACCCGCTCGTCGCCGAGTGCCGCGAGGCCGGCATGAAGATCACGCTCGACCACCGCGTCGCCGACCCCGCCGCCGTGCCCGCCTCCGTCGGCCGCACCGCCTACCGCATCGCCCAGGAGGCCCTGACCAACGCCCGCAAGCACGCCCCCGGCGCCGAGGTCACCCTCCGCCTCACCGGCACCCCCGGCGACGGTCTCACGGTCACCGTCACCAACCCGCCCCCGCCGGCCGACGTCCCGCCCGTCCCCGGCTCCGGCCAGGGCCTGATCGGCCTCACGGAACGCGCGACCCTGGCCGGCGGGCAACTGGGGCACGGCACCACCGGCGACGGCGGGTTCGAGATCCGGGCCTGGCTGCCGTGGGGGTGAGCGGCACCCGCCGCGATCGTGGTTTCTTTGGACCCATGACTGAGTCCAAGACGCCGATCAGACTCCTCCTGGTGGACGACGACCCCCTGGTGCGCGCCGGACTCGCGCTGATGATGGGCGGGGCCGAGGACATCGAGATCGTCGGGGAGGCCGCCGACGGCGCCGAGGCCGAGGAACTCGTGGGGCGCACCCGGCCCGACGTCGTCCTGATGGACATCCGCATGCCGACGGTGGACGGGCTGACGGCGACCCAGCGGCTGCGCGCGCGTGCCGACGCCCCGCAGGTCGTCGTGCTCACCACCTTCCACGCCGACGAACAGGTGCTGCGCGCCCTGCGGGCCGGCGCCGCCGGGTTCGTGCTCAAGGACACCTCGCCCGCCGAGATCGTCGACGCGGTGCGCCGGGTCGCGGCCGGCGAGCCGGTGCTGTCACCCGCCGTCACCCGCCAGCTGATGCGGCACGCGGCCGGCACCGCCGCCGACTCCCGGCAGGCACGCGCGCGTGAGCGGCTCACCGCGCTCAACGACCGCGAACGCGAGGTCGCCGTCGCCGTCGGCCGGGGCCTGGCCAACGCCCGGATCGCCACGGACCTCTTCATGAGCGTGGCCACCGTCAAGACCCACGTCTCCCGCATCCTCGCCAAGCTCGACCTCGACAACCGGGTCCAGATCGCACTGCTGGCCTACGACGCGGGACTGCTCGAGGGGGACGGGCACTAAAGCCGGGACCCGCGCGTTGTTCCTGTACGGGAGATGCCCGGTGGGCCTCGGGGGAGTCCGGAAGGGGAGCGATGGACAGGCAACACGTGGTCGACCTGGGGGAGTCGGGGGACCAGCTCATCAGGGATCCGCATCCGGTGTACGCCCGGCTGCGCGAGCAGGGCCCCGTCCACCGCGTCCGGATGCCGGGCTGGGACGACGAGGCCTGGCTGGTCGTCGGGTACGAGGAGGCGCGGGCGGCCCTGGCCGACCTCCGGCTGGCCAAGGACACCAGCAAGATCGGTGTGACCGTCATGGACCAGGACATGATCGGCAAGCACCTCCTGGCCACCGACCCGCCCCAGCACACCCGCCTGCGCGGCCTCGTCACGCGCGCGTTCACGATGCGCCGGGTGGAGCAACTGCGCCCGCGGATCCAGCAGATCACCGACGAGCTGCTGGACGAGATGCTCCCGGCGGGCCGCGCCGACCTCATCGGCTCCCTCGCCTACCCGCTGCCCATCACCGTCATCTGCGAGCTGCTCGGCGTCCCCGACATGGACCGCGCGGAGTTCCGCAAGACGTCCAACGAGGTGGTCGCGCCGACCAGTGAGCAGACGGGGAACGACGCGGTCGTCCGCCTCGGTGAGTACCTCACGGAGCTGATCGAGGACAAGCGCCGCTCCGGCCCCACCGACGACCTGCTCAGCGACCTGCTCCGCACCACCGCCGAGGACGGCGACCGGCTCTCCGCGCAGGAACTGCGCGGCATGGCCTTCCTGTTGCTCATCGCCGGCCACGAGACCACGGTCAACCTCATCGGCAACGGCGTCCACTCCCTCCTGACCCACCCCGACCAACTCGCCGCCCTGCGCGCCGACATGAGCCTCCTGGACGGCGCCGTCGAGGAGATGCTGCGCTACGACGGCCCGGTACACACCGCCACGTACCGGTTCGCCGCCGAGCCCCTGGAGATCGCCGGTGCGGCCATCGAGCAGGGCGAGCACGTGGTGATCAGCCTCACCTCCGCCCAGCGCGACGACGACCGCTACGCCGACCCGCACCGCTTCGACATCCGCCGCGACACCCGAGGCCACCTCGCCTTCGGCCACGGCATCCACTACTGCCTCGGCGCGCCCCTGGCCCGTCTGGAGGGCCGCATCGCGATCGCCACCCTCTTGGACCGCGCCCCCGGCCTCACCCTCGACGCCACCCCGGACGAGTGGCTGCCGGGCCTGCTGATCAGAGGGATGCGCAGCCTTCCGGTGCGCTGGTGAGCGATGTTCGGCGGCAGCCGTGAGGGGCCCCGCCCTCAGCCCTGCGACGGCCGCACCCGGTCCGGGATCTCCGTGAGGTGTACCGGTCGGCGCTCCCGGCGGGAGAGCTCGCAGGCCTCGGCGATCCGCAGTGCCTGCAGGGCCTCGTGGCCGTCGCACGGGTTGGGCCGTTCGCCGCGCACCACCTCCACGAAGGCGTTCAGCTCGGCCTCGTAGGCGGGCCCGAACCGCTCCAGGAAGCCCGTCCACGGCTTGTCGGCGGGCGGCGGCCCGGTCGGCTCGGTCGACGCGAGCGGCGTACGGTCGTCCAGGCCCACCACGACCGTGTCCCGCTCCCCGGCCAGCTCCATGCGGACGTCGTAGCCGGCGCCGTTCAGGCGGGTCGCGCTCACCGTGGCCAGCGTGCCGTCGTCCAGGGTGAACAGGGCCGCGCCGGTGGCCACGTCACCGGCCTCGCGGAACAGCGCGGGCCCGGCGTCCGAACCGGCGGCGTACACGTCCACCACCTCACGGCCCGTCACCCAGCGCAGCACGTCGGCGTCGTGGATCAGCGTGTCCCGGAACAGCCCGCCGGACAGCTGCAGCCATTCCGCCGGGGGAGGCGACGGGTCGCAGGTCATCGCCCGTACCGTGTGCAGCCGCCCGAGCCGTCCCTCGCGCACCGCCTCCCGAGCGCCGGCGTATCCCGCGTCGAAGCGCCGCTGGAACCCCATCTGCAGGATCGTTCCGGCCTTCTCGACCTCGGTGAGCGCCTGCAGCGTGCCGGGCAGGTCGAGCGCGATCGGCTTCTCGCAAAAGACCGGCAGGCCCGAGCGGGCGGCCCGGCCGATCAGCTCGGCGTGCGCCGCCGTCGCCGTGGTGATCACCACCGCGTCCACGCCCCAGGTGTAGATCTCGTCCACCCCCGGCGCCGCCGTCTCGCCGAGCCGATGCGCCAGTTCCTGGGCCCGCGCGGGATCCGTGTCCGTCAGGATCAGCGAGCCGACCTCACGGTGGCGGCTGAGCGTTCTCGCGTGAAGGGCGCCGATGCGGCCCGTACCGATGACCCCGATGCGCATGGAAACAAAGTGAGGGCGGACCCCGTGCGCTGTCAATGCGTATGTCCGGACAATCGGACTACACAACTTCCCGTCAACCCGTCACCCGGCTACGCTCGGCCCCGTGCCGAAACCAGATGTGGACCCGACCGTCGCGCTCGACCTCCGGGTGGACCGTAGTTCGCCGGTGCCGTTGTACTTCCAGCTCTCCCAGCAGCTGGAGGCCGCGATCGAGCACGGCAGCCTCACCCCGGGCAGTCTGCTGGGCAACGAGATCGAGCTGGCCGCACGGCTCGGTCTGTCCCGGCCGACCGTCCGCCAGGCCATCCAGTCCCTCGTCGACAAGGGGCTGCTCGTACGCCGTAGAGGCGTCGGGACGCAGGTCGTGCACAGCCAGGTCAAGCGACCGCTGGAGCTGAGCAGCCTCTACGACGACCTGGAGGCGGCCGGCCAGCGCCCCGCGACCAAGGTCCTGGTCAACACGATGGTGCCGGCCTCCGCCGCGGTCGCGGCCGCGCTCGGCGTCGCCGAGGGCGGTGACGTGCACCGCATCGAGCGGCTGCGCCTCGCGCACGGCGAACCGATGGCGTACCTGGTCAACCATCTCCCGACCGGCCTGCTCGACCTGGAGACCGACCAGCTGGAGGCCACCGGCCTGTACCGGCTGATGCGCGCCGCCGGGATCACCCTGCACAGCGCCCGCCAGTCCATCGGGGCCCGCGGCGCCACGGCCGCCGAGGCCGAGCGGCTCGCCGAGGCCGAGGGCGCCCCGCTGCTCACCATGCAGCGCACCACCTTCGACGACACCGGCCGTGCGGTCGAGTTCGGCGACCACACCTACCGCCCGAGCCGCTACTCCTTCGAGTTCCAGCTGCTCGTGCGGCCGTGACCAGCCCCGGATTCGTCGCAATGTCCGGACAATGCGACTGCTGGGCGCCCCCCTGCCCTGTCACGAGTGTTCACGGTGTTCGATACTGGAGCGTTTGGGGCCGCTGAGCTGATCACCGGCCCCTTCCGTACGTACGAACACGGCAAGAAGGGCACGGCCTCGTGGCACGGTTTCGGACCTGGGCAGTCATCGCGCTGACGGGGGCACTTTCGCTGTCCCTGGGGGCGTGCAGCAGCACCGGCGGCAAACGGGCCGAGGACGCCCGCAAGGCCGCCGCCGCCCAGGGCAGGGCGGCGGTGAACACCCCGCGCTGGACCTTCGCGATGATCACCCACTCGGGGGACGGCGACACCTTCTGGGACATCGTGCAGAGCGGCGCCAGGCAGGCCGCCGTCAAGGACAACATCAACTTCCTGTACTCGCACGACGACCAGGCCCAGCAGCAGGCGCAGCTGGTCGATGCGGCCGTGGACAAGAAGGTCGACGGCATCATCGTCACCCTCGCCAAGCCGGACGCCATGAAGGCCGCCGTGGCCCGCGCCGAGAAGGCCGGCATCCCGGTGATCACGGTGAACTCCGGCTCCGAGGAGTCCAAGGCCTTCGGCGCCCTCACCCACATCGGCCAGGACGAGACCATCGCCGGCGAGGCCGTCGGCGACGAGCTGAACCAGCGCGGCAGGAAGCAGGCCGTGTGCGTGCTGCACGAGCAGGGCAACGTCGGCCACGAGCAGCGCTGTGACGGCGTCGCCAAGACGTTCAAGGGCACGCTGCGGAAGCTCTACGTCAACGGCACCAACATGCCCGACGTGCAGTCCGCGATCGAGGCCAAGCTCCAGGCCGACAAGTCGATCGACTCGGTCGTCACCCTCGGTGCCCCGTACGCCGACACCGCCGTGAAGGCGAGGAGCGACGCGGGCAGCAAGGCCGAGATCGACACCTTCGACCTCAACGCCCAGGTCGCCGCCGAGCTGAAGAACGGCACCCTCGGCTTCGCCGTCGACCAGCAGCCGTACCTCCAGGGCTACGAGGCGGTCGACCTGCTGTGGGCCTACAAGTACAACGGCGACGTCCTCGGCGGCGGCAAGCCGGTGCTGACCGGCCCGCAGATCATCACCAAGGACCAGGCGGCCGCGCTCGCCGCGTACACCGAGCGGGGCACCCGATGAGTACGACGATCGAGAAGAGGGCTGATGAAAGGATTCTTCAGACCTCTCCGCTGAAGAAACTGCTCGGTCGTCCGGAACTCGGCTCGGTCGTCGGTGCGCTCGCCGTCTTCCTCTTCTTCGCCGTCTCCGCCGACGGCTTCCTCAACGCCGCCAGCCTCAGCACGGTCCTGTACGCCTCCTCGACCATCGGGATCATGGCCGTACCGGTGGCGCTGCTGATGATCGGCGGCGAGTTCGACCTGTCGGCCGGTGTCCTCGTGACGTCCTCGGCGCTGGTCTCCTCGATGTTCAGCTACCAGATGACGGCGAACACCTGGGTCGGCGTGGGTGTGTCCCTGCTGGTCACGCTGGCCATCGGCGCCTTCAACGGCTTCATGCTCACCCGCACCGAGCTGCCCAGCTTCATCGTCACGCTCGGCACCTTCCTGATGCTGACCGGCATGAACCTCGGCTTCACCAAGCTGATCGACGGCACGGTGTCGACGAAGACCATCGGGGACATGGAGGGCTTCCCCGCCGCCCACGCCCTCTTCGCCTCGACCCTCACGATCGGCGGCGTCGACTTCAAGGTCACGATCCTGTGGTGGCTCGGCCTGGTGGCCGTGGGCTCCTGGGTCCTGCTGCGCACCCGCGCCGGCAACTGGATCTTCGCCGTCGGCGGCAACGAGGACGCGGCCCGCGCGGTCGGCGTCCCGGTCGCCAGGACCAAGATCGGCCTCTACATGGGCGTGGCGTTCGGCGCCTGGATCTCCGGCCAGCACCTGCTCTTCTCGTTCGACGCCGTCCAGTCCGGCGAGGGCGTCGGCAACGAGCTGATCTACATCATCGCGGCCGTCATCGGCGGCTGTCTGATCACCGGCGGCTACGGCAGCGCGATCGGCTCCGCCGTGGGCGCCCTCCTCTTCGGCATGACCAGCAAGGGCATCGTCTTCGCCGAGTGGAATCCCGACTGGTTCAAGTTCTTCCTCGGAGCGATGCTGCTCCTCGCGACCCTGCTCAACGCCTGGGTCAAGAAGCGCGCGGAGGCCAACAAGTGACTCTCGTTCAACTGGCCGGCGTCAGCAAGCGCTACGGCACCGTGCGTGCCCTCGAAGGCGTCTCACTGGAGGTCAACCCCGGTGAGATCACCTGCGTTCTCGGTGACAACGGGGCCGGCAAGTCCACCCTGATCAAGATCATCGCGGGCCTGCACGGGCACGACGGCGGCACGCTGAGCATCGAGGGTGAGGAGACGACCCTCTCCTCCCCGCGCGAGGCCCTGGACCGCGGTATCGCCACGGTCTACCAGGACCTGGCGGTGGTCCCCCTCATGCCGGTGTGGCGCAACTTCTTCCTCGGCTCCGAGCCCCGCAAGGGCAAGGGCCCCTTCAAGCGCCTGGACATCGACTTCATGCGCGAGACGACCCGAGCCGAACTCCTCCGCATGGGCATCGACCTCCGCGACGTCGACCAGCCCATCGGTACCCTCTCCGGCGGGGAACGCCAGTGCGTGGCGATCGCCCGCGCGGTCCACTTCGGCGCGAAGGTCCTGGTCCTGGACGAGCCGACGGCGGCACTGGGGGTGAAGCAGTCCGGTGTGGTCCTCAAATATGTGGCCGCGGCACGGGACGAGGGCCTGGGCGTCGTCTTGATCACCCACAACCCGCATCACGCGTACTTGGTGGGCGATCGTTTCGTCCTGCTGAGGCGCGGCACGATGGTGGGCAATTACACACGGGACGAAATAACACTGGACGAGCTGACCCGGCAGATGGCCGGCGGATCCGACCTCGAGGCTCTACGCCACGAACTGCAGCGCGGTTGAGGGGTGCGGGGCCGTCTCGGCATGCGGCTCCGCCGCGTGGGTGCGACCCTGCCCCCTCTCCTGCCCCGTACGGCACCCTTACCGGCGGTGAGGCACAATCGAGCCCGATGAGCACCTACCGCGACCTCACCGCCCCCATCGGCTCCCGCCGGGCCCCGGTCCTCCGTACCGTCGGTACCCGCGAGCGCCGCTCCCACCTGACCGCACCCCGGGTGCCCACGGTCGGAATCGACATCGGCGGCACCAAGGTCATGGCGGGCGTCGTGGACGCCGACGGCAACATCCTGGAGAAGCTCCGCGCGGAGACCCCGGACAAGTCCAAGAGCCCCAAGGTCGTCGAGGACACCATCGTCGAACTGGTCCTGGACCTGTCCGACCGGCACGACGTGCACGCGGTGGGCATCGGTGCCGCCGGCTGGGTCGACGCCGACCGCAACCGCGTCCTGTTCGCGCCCCACCTGTCCTGGCGCAACGAACCGCTGCGCGACCGCCTGAGCGGCCGGCTCTCCGTGCCGGTCCTCGTGGACAACGACGCCAACACCGCCGCCTGGGCGGAGTGGCGCTTCGGCGCCGGCCGCGGCGAGGACCACCTCGTCATGATCACGCTCGGTACCGGCATCGGCGGCGCCATCCTGGAGGACGGCCAGGTCAAGCGCGGCAAGTACGGCGTCGCGGGCGAGTTCGGCCACATGCAGGTCGTCCCGGGAGGGCACCGCTGCCCGTGCGGCAACCGCGGCTGCTGGGAGCAGTACAGTTCCGGCAACGCCCTTGTCCGCGAGGCCAAGGAGCTGGCCGCCGCCGACTCCCCGGTCGCCTACGGGATCATCGAGCACGTCAAGGGCAACATCGACGACATCACCGGTCCGATGATCACCGAGCTGGCCCGCGAGGGCGACGCCATGTGCGTCGAGCTGCTCCAGGACATCGGCCAGTGGCTCGGCGTCGGCATCGCCAACCTGGCGGCGGCCCTCGACCCGTCCTGCTTCGTGATCGGCGGTGGCGTCAGCGCCGCCGACGACCTGCTCATCGGCCCCGCCCGGGACGCCTTCAAGCGCCACCTCACCGGCCGCGGCTACCGCCCCGAGGCCCGCATCACCCGCGCCCAGCTCGGCCCCGAGGCCGGCATGGTCGGCGCCGCCGACCTGGCCCGGCTGGTCGCACGCCGGTTCCGCCGTGCCAAGCGCCGCCGCGTGGAGCGCTACGAGCGCTACGAGCGCTACGGCCAGGCCCGCCACGACCGGGACAGCGCATGACCCCGACGCTGCCCCACCAGGGCGGCCCGCCGGACGAGCCGCGACGGCTCACCGAGGACCCGCGACACAAGGCCAGGCGCCGGGCGCTGACCCTGCTGATCATCGTCCTGTTGATCGGCGTCCCGGCCGGCTACCTGGTGATCTCCGCCAACCAGAGCCGTAACAGCGGCAAGGACAAGGAGGCGAAGTACGCGGCGACCGGCCTCACCCCGGGCTGGCCGTCGAAGGTGCAGCGCCGCCTCTACCAGGTGACCGTTCCGCACCCCGCCGACTCCACCGCCGCCTACGAGACGAACAACTGGAAGACCAGCCGCCTCTACGTGCAGTTCCGCACCAACGCCGCCGGCCTGGACGCCTTCCTGCAGTCCATGGGCGCGCGCCGGGACGAGCTGAGGAAGGGCGACAGCGCGATCAGCGCCCGCGACCAGAAGGTCAGCGGCTGGCACTTCAGCGGCACCGGCTGGTGGGGCCTGACCCACGCGCAGAAGAACCCGGCACCCACCCAGGACGTGGTCGTGAACATGTCCGACCCCAGCAGCCCGATGGTGTACGTCGTCTCGCGCACGGTGCCGTAACCGCCGTAACCGCCGTAACCGCAGTGACCGTGGGCCCCGGCCGGTGTCCGGGGCCGATTGTCAGACCCCGCCCGTAGAGTCGAAGACGTCTGATCCGGCACACGGGTGGGAGGTGGCAGAACGTATGAGCACAGGCACGGCCGCGGTGGCCGAGCGCACGGAGGGTTCCGGGCGTAGCGGGAGCGAGGTCCCGGTCCGCCTCGCATCGGTCTACCTGCCCGCGCCCCTGCCGCGCGAGGGCCACATCGCCTTCTGGGACCCCGACGGCGGCCCGCTGCCCGGCGCCGGCGACACCGAAGAGCTGACCGTCGTACGACGCCATGGCGCGGACGTACGACGCCGACAGGTCTCCGCGCTGACCCTGCCGCTCGCCGATGTCCTCCCGCTGCTGGTCCGGGCCCGCCGCGACCCGGCCGCCCACCCGGCGACGGCCTGCTGGGGCGCCGCCGCGCTGCACGCGCTACGGCTCGTCGCCCGCGGCCGGCTGCTGCCCGGTCTGACCCCGGGCGGCCACGACGCCTGGCGGGCCGGCCCGCTGGAGCCCGACGACATCGCCCATCTGCGCGCGGTGGCCGCGGCGCTGCCCCCGGAGGGCCACGCCGTGCCGCTCGCCGGCCCCGGTCCGCTCCGGCTGCCCGAGCCGGAGGCCCTGGTCCGCTCCTTCCTCGACGCGGTCGCCGACACTCTGCCCCGCACCCCGGCCGCCCCGCACACGGCCGGCCGGCCCTTCGCCGCCCGGGAGCCCGTGGCCCTGCCCCACGCGCACGCGTGGGCGGCCGAGGTCGCCGCTGGCATGGACGCGGGCGTACGGATCTCGCTGCGCCTGGACCTGTCCGCCTACGCCGTCTTCGACGCCGGTGCGAGCGACGGCGCGCGGGCGGCGGGGGCCGCGATCGTGCAGGTGCACAGCCTCGCCGACCCCACCCTGGTGGCCGACGCGGCGGCCCTGTGGGCGGGGGAGGCCGAGACGGCGTTCGGCCCCCGCGCGCGCGTGGACGCCGCCCTCGCGGTACGGCGCGCCGCCCGCGTGTGGGCGCCCCTGGAGCGGCTCGCCGAGCAGGACGTGCCCGATGTGCTCGCCCTGTCCGAGGAGGAGCTGGGCGAGCTGCTCGGTGTCGCGGCCTCCCGGCTGGCCGCCGCCGGTGTCGCCGTGCACTGGCCGCGGGACCTCGCCCGCGATCTGACGGCCGCCGCGGTGGTCCGCCCGGCGCCCGGCTCGGCCACCGACGGCACCGGGTTCTTCGAGAGCGAGGACCTGCTCCAGTTCCGCTGGCAGCTGGCCCTCGGCGGCGACCCGCTCAGCGAGGCCGAGATGGACTCCCTCGCCGAGGCCCACCGTCCGGTCGTCCGGCTGCGGGACCGCTGGGTCCTCGTCGACCCGGCGCTGGTCCGCAAGGCCCGCAAACGCGAACTCGGCCTGCTGGACCCGGTGGACGCGCTGTCCGTCGCGCTCACCGGCACCGCCGAGGTCGACGGCGAGACCGTCGAGGCCGTCCCGGTAGGTGCGTTGGCAGCCCTCCGCGACCGGCTCACGGCGGGCCTGCACCCGGCCGACCCGCCCGCGGGGCTGGCCGCCACCCTCCGCGACTACCAGCTGCGCGGTCTCGCCTGGCTCGACCTCATGACCGCCCTCGGCCTCGGCGGCTGCCTCGCCGACGACATGGGCCTCGGCAAGACCGTCACCCTCATCGCCCTGCACCTGAAACGGGCCCGCACCGAGCCGACCCTCGTCGTCTGCCCGGCGTCCCTGCTCGGCAACTGGCAGCGGGAGATCACCCGGTTCGCGCCCGGCGTCCCCGTCCGCCGCTTCCACGGCCAGGACCGCACCCTGGACGGCCTGGCGGGTGGCTTCGTCCTCACCACGTACGGCACGATGCGCTCGGCGGCCGCGCACCTCGCCGAACAGTCCTGGGGCATGGTCGTGGCCGACGAGGCCCAGCATGTGAAGAACCCCTACTCGGCCACGGCCAAGGCGCTGCGCACGATCCCGGCCCCCGCGCGCGTGGCCCTCACCGGCACCCCGGTCGAGAACAACCTCTCCGAGCTGTGGGCCCTGCTCGACTGGACCACCCCCGGCCTCCTCGGCCCCCTGAAGTCCTTTCGCGCCCGGCACGCGCGCGCGGTGGAGAACGGCGGGGCCGATGAGAACGGGGCGGCGGTGGAGCGCCTCGCCCGCCTGGTCCGCCCCTTCCTCCTGCGCCGCAAGAAGTCCGACCCCGGAATCGTCCCCGAACTGCCCCCCAAGACCGAGACGGACCACCCGGTGCCGCTCACCCGCGAACAGGCCGCGCTGTACGAGGCGGTGGTGCGCGAGTCGATGCTCGCCATCGAGACCGCCGAGGGCATCGCCCGCCGGGGCCTGGTCCTGAAGCTTCTCGGCGCCCTGAAACAGATCTGCGACCACCCCGCGCTCTACCTGAAGGAGGAGACGCACCGGGACCGCCTTTCCGCCCGCTCCGGCAAACTGGCCCTGCTGGACGAGCTGTTGGACACTCTCCTCGCCGAGGACGGCTCGGCACTCGTCTTCACCCAGTACGTCGGCATGGCCCGCCTCATCACAGCCCACCTGTCCGCCCGCGCGATCCCGGTGGACCTCCTGCACGGCGGTACGCCGGTGCCGGAGCGCGAGCGCATGGTGGACCGTTTCCAGAGCGGCGAGACCCCGGTCCTGGTGCTGTCCCTGAAGGCGGCCGGCACCGGACTGAACCTCACGCGCGCGGGCCATGTCATCCACTTCGACCGCTGGTGGAACCCGGCCGTCGAGGAGCAGGCCACCGACCGCGCCTACCGCATCGGCCAGACCCAGCCCGTCCAGGTCCACCGCCTGGTCACCGAGGGCACGGTCGAGGACCGCATCGCCGAGATGCTGGCGGCCAAGCGCGCCCTGGCCGAAGCCATCCTCGGCTCCGGCGAGACAGCCCTCACGGAACTGACCGACCGTGAACTGTCCGACCTCGTCTCCCTCCGGAGGACTCCATGAACCTCCCCCCGGAGGCCACCACCCCACGCCCGTCCGACGCGGCCCGCCAGGCCCTGCGCGCAGCCCGGGCACGGGCCGAGGAAGCACCGGCCACGACGGAGGAGACGGCACCTGGCGACGCCCCGCAGACGCCGGAGCGCCTGGCCGACGCCGAGCCAGGGCTTGCCGGTGCGCCACAGGATCCGGAGGCCCTGGCCGACCGTGAGCCGAGGCCCGACGGCACGGCGTACCCACCGCTGCCCACCCCCGAGCCGGTGGCGGAACCCCTTGCCTCCGAGCGGAGGCCGGCCGATGCGGTGCGTGCTGCCGTGAGGGCTATGGCTACCACACCGGCACCGGATGCGGCTGAGGAGGCGGCACCCGGCGGTGGGACGGAGGCGCCGGGTGGCTCGGCCGAGCTTGCGGGGGAGTCCTCCGCCCGCGGCGGGCGGAGGCCGGCCGACGCGGTGCGTGCGGCGCTCCGGGCCGCTGGCGCCGTCCCGGTCCAGGACGGCACCGCCGCGCACCGCCCCCGCCCCGCCGACGCCACCGCCCCGGCCCACGACGGTGACCCGGCGCCCCGCCCCACCCCCACGCCGGGCGGGCGGCCCGGTGACGTTGCCCGGGAGGCGCTGCGGGCGGCTCGGCGGGAGGCGTTGCGGGCCGAGGCCGAGGCGGGCGAGGCCGTCGTACGGGATAAGCGGACGGCCGAGCCCCGTGTCCGGCGTGGGCCGCGTCCGGCCGGGGGCTCCGCCGGCACCGTGCCGCACCAGTCACCCGCCCCCGGACCGGACTCCCGGACCGTCCGTATCAAGGCCGCCCAGGACATGCGGCACTACCTGGCCAACGCCTTCCGGATGCCGGCCTGGTCCGACACCCCGGAGGAAGAGCCCCTCCAGGCCACGGGAACCGGCGACCACGGTCATTCGGACCCGTCGCCCTCCGCCCCCGCCATGCCCGAGGCGTCCCCGAACCTGCCCGCCAGCCCCACTGACCCCACCGAAGCGGACCAGCCCGTCCCCGCGTCCGCGCACGTCCCCGCCACCATGGCAACCCCCCACCGCGACACCGAACTCCGGCGTACCTTCCCGGCGTTCGCACCCCGTGAGGGCACCGCGGACGGTGCGTCGTTCGCCGGGACCTGGTGGGGCAATGCCTGGGTGGGGGCCCTGGAGCAGGGGGCGTTGGATGCCAAGCGGGTGGCACGGGGGCGGGGGTATGCCGAGCAGGGGCATGTGGACGCGATCACCGTGACACCGGGGCTCGTGCTGGCGTACGTGCGCGGGAGCCGGCCGCGGCCGTACCGGGTGCAGGTGCGGGTCCGCACGCTGGAGGGCGACGAATGGGCGCGCTTTCTCGACGCGGCCGCCGACCGGCCGGGGCACATCGCCGCGCTGCTCGACAAGGAACTGCCCGAGTCCCTCGCCGACTGCGGTGTGCCCCTGCTGCCCGGCCCCGGAGACCTCGCCCCACGGTGCAGCTGCCCCGACTCCGGGCACCCGTGCAAACATGCCGCAGCGCTGTGCTATCAGACGGCCCGGCTGCTCGACGCCGACCCGTTCGTGCTGCTCCTGCTGCGCGGCCGGGGCGAGAAGGACCTGCTCGACGCGCTGTCCCGACGCAGCGCCGCCCGCGCGGCCCGCGCCGCCCAGGACCGGCAGCCCGAGGCGCTGCCCGGTGTGCGCGCCACGGATGCCCTCGCGCCCCGCACGCTCCCGCCGCTGCCCGCCCCGTTGCCTGTGCCGCCGCATCCCGAGCAGCCGCCGGTGTATCCGGCGGCGCCCGGCGGCCCGGATCCCTTCGCGCTGGACCAGCTCGCGACCGACGCCGCAGCCCGGGCGCACGCGCTGCTCGGCACCGGCCGGGACCCGGTGGGGGAGCTGACCCTGTGGCAGGACGCGGTACGCCTCGCCGCGGCCCGCCCCGGCTCCGGCCTCACCGCCACCACCCGCACCCTCTACGCGGCGCTCGCCACGGCCGCCGGCCGCACCCCGACCGACCTCGCGCGTGCGGTCGCGGCCTGGCGGCAGGGCGGTTCTGCCGGGCTGGCCGTCCTGGAGGAGCCCTGGGACCCGCCGGCCGGCCGTTTCGACCGGGCCCGCCCGCTGCTGCTCGCCGCCGACCTCCCGGCGTTCCGTCCCTGGCGCAACCGCCTCACCCACCCGCACGGCCACATGCAGCTCCGCCTCGGCCGCGACGGGCTGTGGTACGCCTACGAGTCGGAGCCCGGCCGCGACGACTGGTGGCCGCGCGGCACCCCGGATCTCGACCCGGTGGGCGCGCTGACCGGCCTCGGCGCGCTTGGCGACAGATGACCCAACCCGTGTGACTCGACGGTCGCCACAGGCGCGACACAGCGCGCCGCGCCCGGGGCCTACACTCAGTTGGTAGCCGCAAGCAACAGAACGTGGAGCACGACCGGCACAAGCGAACGGAGCGGTCGGGACAGCGCCGGGCACGCGGTGTGCGAGCCCTTCGTACTCGTCCGTACCCTCCGTATCCCTCCGTTCGCTGAGGCCTTTCGACGACGACCTGGTGGGAGATCCGCACGCATGACCACGTCCGCATCCCCGGTCCGCGGGGAAACCGCAGCGATATCCGGATCCGGATCGGCACCGCCGGCCGGCAGGCTGACGCATCGGCAGATCATGACGATCCTCAGCGGCCTGATGCTGGGGATGTTCCTCGCGGCGCTCGACCAGACCATCGTCAGCACCTCGATCCGTACGATCGCCGACGATCTGCACGGACTCAGCGCGCAGGCGTGGGTCACCACCGCTTACCTGATCACGTCCACCATCAGCACACCGCTGTACGGAAAGCTGTCCGACCTCTACGGCCGCAAGCCCTTCTTCCTGGCGGCCATCACGATCTTCATCGCCGGCTCGGCGGCCTGTTCGTTCGCCACCTCGATGACGGAGCTGTCCGCCTTCCGGGCCTTCCAGGGCATCGGCGCGGGCGGCCTGATGTCGCTGGCGCTGGCGATCATCGGTGACATCGTGCCGCCCCGCGAGCGGGCCCGCTACCAGGGCTACATGCTCGCGATGTTCGGTTCCTCCAGCGTGCTCGGCCCGCTGATCGGCGGCTTCCTCGCGGGCCGCGGCAGCATCCTGGCCATCGCCGGCTGGCGCTGGGTGTTCCTGGTCAACGTGCCGGTCGGCATCATCGCCCTCTTCGTCGTCGCCAAGGTGCTGAACCTCCCCCATACCCGGCGCGAGCACCGCATCGACTGGTGGGGCGCGCTCACCATCGCCCTCGGTGTCGTACCGCTGCTGCTCGTCGCCGAGCAGGGCCAGACCTGGGGCTGGACCTCCACCAAGGCCTACGTCTGCTACGGCGTCGGTGTGGTCGGCCTGATCGTGTGGGTCCTGGTCGAACGGGCGATGGGCGAGGAGGCCCTGATCCCGATGCGGCTGTTCCGCAGCGCGGTGTTCAGCAAGATGAGCCTGCTGTCCGTGATCGTCGGCATGGGCATGTTCGGCGGGATGATGATGGTTCCGCTGTACCTGCAGATCGTGAAGGGCGTCAGCCCCACCAAGTCCGGTCTGCTGATGCTGCCGCTGATGGTCGGGATGATCGCCGGCACCATCGTCGTCGGACGCATCATCCAGCAGACCGGCAAGTACAAGATCTTCCCGGTCATCGGCACCGCACTGATCATCGCGGCCCTGCTGCTGTTCCACTACCGGGTGCAGTGGGACACGGCGCTGCCGGAGACCATGGCCTACATGGCCCTGTTCGGCATCGGCCTCGCCGGCTGCATGCAGATCCTGACCCTGGCCGTGCAGAACGCCGTCGAGCCCAAGGACATGGGTGTGGCGACCGCGTCGGCCACCTTCTTCCGGCAGATGGGCGGCACCGCCGGTACGGCGATCTTCCTCTCCGTGCTGTTCAGCACCGTCGGCGACAAGATCAGCTCGGCCTTCCGGTCCGCCGCGCAGACGCCCGCGTTCCAGGCCGCGCTGCACGACCCGGCCGTACACGCCGACCCGGCCAACGCGCCCGTGCTGGCGATGCTCAAGCATCCGGCGGCGAGCGGCGGCGGCTCGGGCGTGCTCGACGACTCCTCGTTCATCCAGCGGCTCGACCCGCGCCTGGCCGAGCCGTTCAAGGTCGGCTTCACCGACTCGATGCAGCTCGTCTTCCTCATCGCGGCGGGCGTGATGGTCCTCGGCTTCCTGGTCGCGCTGTGGACCAAGGAGGTCCCGCTGCGCAAGGTCTCCGGACTGGAGGCGCAGGCCGCCGAGAAGAGCGCTGAGCAGGGTGCGGAGCCGGCCACGGCCGCTGTCGCCGCACCGGCACCCGGCGAAAGCCTGCCCGACGCCGGGCCGGCGGCCGACAGGTTCGCACCCGTGCCCGCGTCCTCGCGGCACGGCGTGCGCGGCCGGGTGCTGGACGGCACGGGCGCGCCGGTGCCGCAGGCCGTGATCACCCTGATCGACGTGGGCGGGCGGCAGCTCGGCCGGGCCGTCAGCGGCGCGGACGGGGCCTACACGGTGACCGCCACCGGCCCCGGCACCTATGTGCTGATCGCCGCCGCCGGTGCCCGGCAGCCGCAGGCCGTCACCGTGGTCGTCGGCGAGGAACCGGTCGAGTGCGACCTCGCGCTCAGCGGCACCGTCGCCCTCACCGGGTCGGTCCGGGACGCCGCCGACGGGCAGCCGCTGGCGGGAGCCCTGCTGGTCGCCACCGACGTGCGCGGCGAGGTCGTGTCCTCCGGGAGCTCGGCCGCCGACGGCGGTTTCCTGCTCGCCGATCTGGTCCCCGGCAGCTACACGCTCGTGGTGAACGCGGTCGGACACCGCCCGGCCGCCGTCCCCGTCGACGTCACCCCGGGAGCCGCGGACGTCCACGAGATCCGCCTCGAGTCCGGCGCCCGGCTGAACGGCGTCGTCAGCACCGCCGACGGCCGGCCGCTCGACGACGCCAAGGTCACCCTGCTGGACTCGGCCGGCAACGTGGTCGGCACCGCGATCACCGGAGCCGACGGCGCCTACGGGTTCACCGACCTGGACGGCGGCGCCTACACGGTCATCGCCGGCGGCTACGCGCCGGTCGCCGCGTCACTGCGCCTGAACGGAAGCGACGTGACCGACTTCGACGTGGAGCTCTCGCACGAGGACGGTTCCCGGTAACTCCGCGCGGCGACGGGCCACCGGTCCGTCGCCGCCTGGCGCCCACGCCCCGGGCTCGGGAGCGAGCGATGCCGTCGTACACACCATGCATCACTCGTACGGAGGACCTGGCGTGCAGTCGGTTGCCGCACCCGGAAGCCTAGGATCCATCACCGGACAAACAAGGCGTTTTTCGCCTTGTCCGGCACGGGCGGGTTCGCCTCACGACTGAAGGAGACGGGATGTCGTACCGCGCCGGGAGAACCCGTTGGAGGCGTTTCGCGGTGGTCCTGGTGCCCAGCGTCGCAGCGTGTGCGGCGGTCGGCGTCGCCATGGCACAGGGAGTACTCGCCGCCTCTTTCTTCATCTCCGGCCAGAAGTTCCAGGTCACCGCCGACTCGTTGACCGCCCGTGGGTTCAGCCTCTACGGCATGATCGACGTGACCAGGAAACATGAACTCGTACCCGTCCTGGTCACCGGTTTCCGGCACGCGACGATCAGCGGGCTGTGCCAGTCCGTTCTCGTCGACATCCCGGTGCTGGGCACGCGGACTCTGCGGCTCACCGGCGGTGACGACCGGCCCGCCGAAGCGTCGGACTTCTTCCTCGACGCGACAACCGATTCGGCCAAGGACGCGAATTTCACCGGCCTCGACATCGGTGTCGCCCAGGGTGCCATCGCCAAGGGCCCGGTCAGGCCCGGAGACAGGGACTCGCGGTTCTTCGATCCCGACGGCGTCGGCCAGCAGGCTCTGTCGGCGGCCCTGACCGACGTACGGGTGAGCGCGGTCGCGCTCTCCGCCGGCACGTTCCACATTCCGGGCCTGCGCGTGCGGCTCGAACAAGGCAACCACACATGCTTCTGACCGGGTGGCCCCCGTGCGGGGACCACGGCACCACTGATCAGGACAGGACGCGTGATCACCAACCCCTTCAGCGGACGACGTGAACCGCTCGCCACAGCACCGGAGTTCCGGCGCAGGTTCGCCACCTGGCGTGGTGAACGCCCCTTCTGGGCCGGGCTGTTCACGTTCGCCGCCGGTCTGCCCGTCCTCTACTGGCCCTACGCGCACCTGGACCTGGGCGGGATTCCGCTCGCCCTGTCGACCACGTCCGGTGCCGGGTCCCTGGTGGTCGGAATTCTGCTCCTGGTACTGGGGATCGCGCTCTGGTGTCGCCCCCACCTTCGTGTGTTCGCCGGGATCGCCACCCTCCTGCTCGCCCTCGTCTCCTTTCCCGTCGCGAACTTCGGCGGCCTTTTCCTCGGTGTGGCCTCCGGCCTGATCGGCGGCTCCCTGGCCTGTGCCTGGATGCCGCCCGCGGCCGACGAGCCGCCGACGCCGAGCGACTGCACGGCCACGGCGGTTGCGGTGGGAGAGGGCCGAAGTGGCAGCTGACCACCGCACCGGCCGGACCGCGCACTCCCGCGAGCGCGCCTCCGGGCGCCGTCACCCCGGCCGCACGAGAGCGACCCGTCGCGCACTCGGCCGGGTACCCCGGCCTCTCGCCTGCGCGCTGGCCGTGGCCTGCGCGCCCCTGGCGCTGCACCTCGCCACACCGTGGGTGGCCGGCACGTTGCCCGGCTCCGGCACGGAATCCGGCCCCACGGCAACGGCGTACGCCTCGCCGACGGCCACGGACAGCACCGCCCCGGAACCGGCCGGTGCCTCGCCGGCACACTCCGCCCCCGGGTCTACGGCCCCACACGCCCCGCGACCGGCGGACGGTACCGCGCGAGCAACCGCGAGCGTCTCTTCGGCGCCCGCCGACGCACCTCTCGACCCGTCCTGGGCTCGCCCCGCGAAGATCTCCTGGGTGCTGCGCGCCGACCGGCTCGTGCTCCGCGGCGCGAGGTTCCGCGGGGTGGTCACGGTGCGTACTGCGGCCGGGACCGTCCGGGCACTGAAACTCACCGTACGGTCACTGGACGCCGTCGACCTCGACCTGACCGCGGGCCGGGGCCGTGCGGCGATGCGCCTTCGGGCCGGGCCGGCGACGACGTCCACCCTCAGGGGCCAGGGCGCCGACGGCGTGGTGACCCTCTACGTCCGCACGCTGTCCGGCACGGTCACGGCCCTCGGCGCCGGCCCGCTCCCGGCGGCCCGCACCGTCACCATCACCCCCGACGCCGTACCCGACTGGCTCTCGCACCCCGTCACCCCCACCCGCACGATCACACTCGTCGCGGCGACCGCTTCGCAGATCACGCAGTCCGGAGGCCGGCTCTCCCTCACCGGCCCGCAGCTGCGAGCCGCGGCCGGGTGACCGGCATGCCCCCGTCTCAGCGCCACAGGCGAGATGTGGCACCGTGAGCCTGTGAGCACGACGACGACCAAACCCCTGGAATACAGCTTTGACGGGCCGGAAGGCGCCCCGGTCCTGGTCCTCGGACCGTCCATCGGGACAACACGCCACATGTGGGACCGCCAGGTGCCGGAGCTGATCAAGCAGTGGCGGGTCCTCCGCTTCGATCTGCCCGGGCACGGCGGCGCCCCCGCTCATCCGGCCGGTTCCGTCGGCGAGCTGACGAGCCGGCTGCTGGCCACGCTGGACGCGGCCGGTGTGCAGCGGTTCGGGTACGCGGGCTGTGCGCTGGGCGGTGCGATCGGGATCGAGCTGGCGCTGCGCCACCCGGAGCGGCTCGCCTCGCTGGCGCTGGTCGCGGCCTCGCCCCGGTTCGGGAGCGCCGACGAGTTCCGCCAGCGCGGGGTGATCGTACGCACCAACGGGCTCGAACCGATCGCCCGGACCTCCCCGGACCGCTGGTTCACCGGCGGGTTCGCCGCCGCCCAGCCCGCGATCACCGAGTGGGCCGTGCAGATGGTCCGCACCACCGACCCCGGCTGCTACATCGCCGCCTGCGAGGCCCTGGCCGCCTTCGACGTACGGGCCGAGCTGGGCCGGGTCGGCGTACCGACCCTCGTGCTGGTCGGCTCCGACGACCAGGTCACCGGCCCCGCCGAGGCCCGCACCCTGGTCGCCGGCATCCGGGACGCCCGGCTCGCGGTCGTCCCCGGCGCCTCCCACCTGGTCCCGGTCGAGCAGCCGGCCGCCGTCACCGACCTGCTGACGCACCACTTCGCGACCGCCTGGCAGCAGCCGTACGACACCGGGCAGACGGCCCTGCCGAGCCTGCCCGCCGTCCCCGTTCCGGCCGTGCCGCCGCAGGCCGTGCCGGTCGCCGAGATCGCTCCGGCCGCCGTACCGGTGCGAGGCCCCGGGCAGTCCGACCGGTACGAGACCGGGCTGAAGATCCGCCGCGAGGTGCTCGGCGACGCGCACGTGGACCGGGCGCTGGCCGCGGCCGACGACTTCTCCGGGGACTTCCAGGACTTCCTCACCCGCTACGCCTGGGGCGAGATCTGGGACCGGCCGGGCCTGGACCGCCGTACCCGCAGCTGCATCACGCTGACCGCGCTGGTCGCGGGCGGGCACCTGGAGGAACTGGCCTTCCACACCCGGGCGGCCCTGCGTAACGGCCTCACCCCGGACGAGATCAAGGAGGTGCTGCTCCAGGCGGCCGTGTACTGCGGGATCCCGGCCGCGAACAGTGCGTTCCGGGTGGCCCAGCAGGTCATTCAGGAGGAGACCACGCCCGACGCGTGACCACCGGATGGGCTGAACATCGCCGGGTTCGGCAGGATGGGGAAGCATGAAGCTCACGAAGAAGTCCCACGCCTGCGTCCGTCTCGAGAAGGACGGGCGGACCCTCGTCATCGACCCCGGCGGCTTCAGCGAGCAGGACGCGGCCGTCGGCGCGGACGCGATCCTGGTCACGCACGAGCACCCGGACCACTTCGACGAGGGGCGGCTGCGCGCCGCCCTGGAGGCGAACCCGGCCGCCGGGATCTGGACGCTGAAGTCCGTCGCCGACCAGATCGCGGCGGCCTTCCCGGGCCGGGTGCACACCGTCGGCCACGGGGACACCTTCACCGCGGCCGGCTTCGACGTGCAGGTCCACGGCGAGCTGCACGCCGTGATCCACCCGGACATCCCGCGCATCACCAACGTCGGCTATCTGATCGACGGCGGCAGGGTCTTCCACCCCGGCGACGCCCTCACCGTCCCCGACCACCCGGTGGAGACCCTGATGCTCCCGGTGATGGCCCCCTGGAACAAGATCTCCGAGGTCATCGACTACGTCCGCGAGGTGAAGCCGCAGCGCGCCTACGACGTCCACGACGCCCTGCTCACCGACCTCGCCCGCCCGGTCTACGACCGCCAGATCGGCGCCCTGGGCGGCACCGACCACCAGCGGCTGGCCCCGGGAGCCTCGGCGGACGTCTGAGGCACGTTGTCAGAGGGGCCCGGTAGGTTGTGAAGCATGCGCATCGCTACCTGGAACGTGAACTCGATCACCGCCCGCCTCCCGAGGCTGCTGGCCTGGCTGGAGAGCAGCGGCACCGACGTGCTGTGCCTGCAGGAGGCCAAGGTCGCCGAGGAGCAGTTCCCGGTCGACGAGCTGCGCGAGCTGGGCTACGAGGCGGCGGTCCACGCCACCGGCCGGTGGAACGGCGTGGCGGTGCTCTCCAGAGTGGGCCTCGAGGACGTGGTCAAGGGCCTGCCCGGCGACCCGGGCTACGACGGCGTGACCGAGCCGCGCGCCATCTCGGCGACCTGCGGCCCGGTCCGCGTCTGGTCGGTGTACGTCCCCAACGGCCGCGAGGTGGAGCACCCGCACTACGCCTACAAGCTCCAGTGGTTCGAGGCCCTCAAGGCGGCCGTCGCCGGTGACGCGGGCGGCAGCCGGCCGTTCGCCGTGATGGGTGACTACAACGTGGCGCCGACGGACGACGACGTCTACGACCCGTCGGTCTTCGAGGGCTCCACCCATGTCACCCCCGCCGAGCGCGCCGCCCTCACCGCGCTGCGCGAGACGGGCCTGAACGACGTGGTGCCCCGCCCGCTGAAGTACGACCACCCGTACACCTACTGGGACTACCGCCAGCTCTGCTTCCCGAAGAACCGCGGCATGCGCATCGACCTGGTGTACGGCAACGCGCCGTTCGCCAAGGCCGTGAAGGACGCCTACGTCGACCGCGAGGAGCGCAAGGGCAAGGGTGCCTCCGATCACGCGCCCGTGGTGGTCGACCTCGACGTCTGATGCCACGCTGGGTCCATGAACCTTCCGTTCCTGGGCCACCGGCACCACAAGCACGGCGACACGGAGCTCCCGGCCGACCCCGAGGCGGTCGCCGCGCTGCTCGCCGAGTGCGAGCTGCTGCGCGCGCAGGCGGCCGAGGACGGCGTCCGCCTCGACGACACCCCGGCCTCCCTGGAGGCCCTGGACCAGCTGGTCCCGCGCTGGCGTGACGACGCCGAGACCCTGCCCTGGCTCGGCCATGACGCCGGGCTGTATCTGGGCACGGTCGTGGTGCGCACCGTGCCCGGAGCCGCCTGGCGGATCCGCTCCGACGGCGAGCCCGTCGTACTCCTCGCCTCCGGCCGGGAGTTCGAGGTCGTGGATGCCGGGCAGGACTGGGCGGCGAGCGGCGTGCCCGAGCTGTCCCAGCTGTACGGCGAGATCGCCGAAGTCTGAGCCCGCCCCTGCTGGGCGTAAATACGGCTAATGCCCGAAAAGTGCGTGTCGTAGCTCAACCCCTGTGGTGTCTGGATAGGTTGCGGCAACCACGACACGGCTGAGAGCGAGTAGGGCTGCGTATGGCCGTCGATCCGTTGATCGAGCTGCAGGGCGTCAACAAGTACTACGGGGAACTGCATGTCCTCAGGGACATCGACCTCTGCGTCGGCAAGGGGGAGGTGGTCGTGGTCATCGGCCCGTCGGGGTCGGGGAAGTCGACGCTGTGCAGGACGATCAACCGGCTCGAGACCGTCCAGTCCGGCACCATCACACTCGACGGACAGCCGCTGCCCCAGGAGGGCAGGGCCCTCGCCCGGCTCCGCGCCGAGGTCGGCATGGTCTTCCAGTCCTTCAACCTCTTCGCCCACAAGACGGTCCTGCAGAACGTCTCTCTCGCGCAGGTCAAGGTCCGCAAACGCGGGAAGGACGACGCCGACCGCCGCTCCCGGGATCTCCTGGACCGGGTGGGCCTGCTCACGCACGCCGGCAAGTACCCGGCACAGCTCTCCGGCGGCCAGCAGCAGCGCGTGGCCATCGCCCGCGCCCTCGCCATGGAACCCAAGGCGATGCTCTTCGACGAGCCCACCTCCGCCCTCGACCCGGAGATGATCAACGAGGTGCTGGAGGTCATGCGGCAGCTCGCCCGCGACGGCATGACGATGGTCGTCGTCACCCATGAGATGGGCTTCGCCCGCGCCTCCGCCCACCGGGTCGTCTTCATGGCCGACGGCCGGATCGTCGAGGACCGCGCCCCGGAGGAGTTCTTCACCGCCCCGCGCAGCGAGCGCGCCAAGGACTTCCTCTCCAAGATCCTCAAGCACTGACCGGGGGAGTGCGACCGATGTTCCGTACCGCACGTGTGTCCGCCGCCCTGGCCCTGTGCACCGCGCTGCTCGCCGCCGCCTGCGGCAGGGACGGCAGCCCGCCGAGCAAGGGCCCGGCGGCCGACAGGCTCCCGCACGACCAGGTGGACCGGGCCTTCACCCTGCCCGCCTCCGGCACCTGGACCCGGGCGAAGCGGCGCGGCTACTTCGTCGTCGGCGCCAAGGAGGACCAGCCCTATCTCGGCGAGAAGGACCCGGCCACCGGCGGCTACGCCGGCTTCGACATCGAGATCGCCAGGATGATGTCCGCCTCCCTCGGCTTCCCGCCCCAGTCGGTCAAGTTCAAGACGATCGCCTCCGCCAACCGAGAGACCGCCCTGCAGAACGGCCAGATCGACTACTACGTCGGCACCTACACCATCAACGCGAACCGCGAGAAGCTCGTCGGCTTCGCCGGGCCCTACTACCTGGCCGGCCAGTCCCTGCTGGTCCGCAAGGACGAGGACGACATCCACGGCCCCCAGGACCTCGACGGCAGACGGGTCTGCTCGGCCGCCGGCTCCACGCCGTACCAGCGCATCCAGGCCGACTACCCGCGGGCGGCGCTCGTCGCCTACGACACCTACTCGATCTGCGTCGACAACCTGCTCACCTACCAGGTCGACGCGGTCACCACCGACGACGCCATCCTCATCGGCTACGCGGCCAAGGCCCCCGACGAACTGAAGGTCGTCGGCAGGCCGTTCTCGAAGGAGCCGTACGGCATCGGTGTCCCGCGCGGCGACAGCGCCCTGCGCCTCGCCCTCGACGGCGCGCTTCAGGCCCGTGAGAAGGACGGGGACTGGAAGAAGGCGTACGAGGCCACGCTCGGCCTGTCCGGCGTGCCCGCACCCGACCCGCCCGCGATCGACCGCTATCCGGCTCGCGATGCGAGGACGGCATGAACGTACTGACCGACAACTTCTCCACCTATGCCCGGGGCTTTCTCGGCACCGTCGAACTCACCGTCTGCGCCGGGCTGCTGGCGCTGGTGCTGGGCTTCGTGACGGCGTCCTTCCGGGTCGCCCCCGTCGCCGGCCTGCGCGCCTTCGGCACCGTGTGGGTCACCGTGCTGCGCAACACCCCGCTCACCCTGCTGTTCTTCGCGGTGCTGCTCGGTCTGCCCCGGTTCGGACTCGTGCTGCCCTTCCAGCTGTTCGCGGTCCTCGCCCTCGGCTGCTACACCTCGGCGTTCATCTGCGAGGCGGTGCGCTCCGGCATCAACACCGTGCCCGCGGGGCAGGGGGAGGCGGCCCGCAGCCTCGGCATGACCTTCGGCCAGACGCTGAACCTGGTCGTGCTGCCGCAGGCGTTCCGGTCGGTGATCCCGCCGGTCGGCTCCACGCTCATCGCGCTCGCGAAGAACTCGGCGATCGCGGGCGCGTTCAGCGTCACCGAACTGCTCGGCACGTACAGGACGCTCAGCGAGCTCGGCTACGACATCGTCTGGACCTTCGTCTGGATCGCCGTCGGCTACCTGATCATCACGCTCGCCATCAGCGCGCTGTTCCACCTGCTGGAGCGGACGTGGGGAGTCGCCCGATGACCACCACCACCGCCCTGTACGACCTCCCCGGCCCGCGCACCCGGCGGCGCCATCGCGTGTATGGCGCGGTGTCCACCGCCGTGCTCCTCGGCGTCGTCGCCTGGATCCTGTATCTGCTGTTCGACACCGGCCAGTTCACCTACACCAAGTGGATGCCCTTCGAGTACAAGGGCATCCAGGAGCTGCTGCTGCGCGGCCTCGGCAACACCCTGAAGGCGTTCGCGATCGCGGCCGTCCTCTCCCTCGTCCTCGGCGGGCTGCTCGCCACCGGGCGGCTCTCCGACCACCGGCCGGTGCGCTGGGCGGCCACGCTCGTCGTGGAGTTCTTCCGCGCCATGCCCGTCCTGGTGATGATCTTCTTCGTCTTCGTGGCGCTCAGGGTGCAGCCGCTGCCCGCGCTGGTCGCCGGACTCACCCTCTACAACGGCTCGGTGCTCGCCGAGATCTTCCGCGCGGGAGTGGCCGCGGTCGAACGCGGCCAGGCGGAGGCCGCGTTCGCGCTCGGCATGCGCAAGACCCAGGTCATGACGCACGTCCTCGTGCCGCAGGCCGTACGCGCGATGCTGCCCGCCATCATCAGCCAGTTGGTGGTGGCCCTGAAGGACACCTCCCTCGGCTATCTCATCACCTACGAGGAGTTCCTCCACGCCGGGAAACTCATCGCCTCCAACCTCGACTACGATTTGCCGTTCATCCCTGTGGTGATGGTGATCTCGCCGATCTACATCGGGATGTGCATGCTGCTCTCGTGGTGCGCCGTCCGGGTGTCCCGCCGTGAGCAGCGCAGCCCCAAGACCGAGGCGGTGGCGGTCGCCACACCGGGTCCTGGGGCGCTGCTGCCGGGCAGGGAGCCCCCCTTGGCCCCGAAACCCTAGGAGGGGCGGCAGTTCACACGGGCCATGCTCGTCCGGCGGCAGCCGGAGATCACTGCTCGCGCACGGGGACGGACACGTACGACGGGTCGTCCGAGGGCGAGGAGAAGGTCAGCTGCGCGCCGGACGGGTTGTGCTCGATGTACAGCGGGTCGACCGTGTCGACCACCAGCGCGAGGCGGTGCCCGGCGGGTACGTCGTAGGCCGTGGAGAATAGATCCAGGGTGACGTCGAACGGCGTGCCGGGCGTCCGCCCGTGCCAGGTGTACGGCGCGTGCGTGACCAGCTTGCCGAGGCCGAGCGGCCCCACGTCGTACAGATAGGCGACGAGGGTGCCGCTCTCCGCCGTCGGGGTCAGTGTGGTGTGCAGGGTGGCCGTGCCGCGTACGCGCTGGCCGGTGCCGTACGGCTGCGACTGCCACACGGCCGCCCAGCGGCGCGGCAGCAGCGGCATCGAGGCGATGGGCGGCAGCTTCGCGACCTGGTCGAGGATGCTGGACAGGAAGACGATCCCGCCGTCCGCGCCGGAGTCGACGCCCGTGTGGAGGGTGGTCGAGCCGGCGAGTGCGAACTTCTTCCGGGTGGCGCCGACCGACTTCCAGTCCGGGTAGCCCTCGTATCCCCCCGCGCTACGGGACTCCAGCTGGACCGGCCGCTCACGGTCGATGCCGTTGTCGGCGCCCTTGAGGTAGTGGTCGAACCAGCGCCCGGTGTCCGTCCAGACGTCGTTGGGCAGCCCGAACAGACCGGTCAGCTCGGCGGTCGCGTGGTCGCCGGGGCGCAGCTCCAGCCGCTTGGGGACGGTCAGCTTCTGGTAGAAGTCGGCGTACTCGTTCGGGTTGAAGACGGTGTCGCCCCACGCGTTGGCGAGCATCACCGCGGCGCCGTTCCGGTTCAGCCGGTCGACATAGGTCGCGGGGGAGCGCTTGCGCCCCCAGGCGATCATCTCCCGCTCCTTCGACAGGTTCGAGGAGTACAGGTTGTCGAACATCGCGCGCAGCTCGGGGCTCTCACGGCCGGTCAGGGTGGCCGCGCCGTCCAGGACGGCCAGCGCCTGGACGTGCTGGGTGCGCCCCGAGTAGATCGAGTCGACCAGGTCCGCCCAGCCGCTCAGCGCCGCCACCGCCCTGATCCGCCGGTCGTGGGCGGCGGCCAGCAGACTGATCCCGGCGCCGTACGACACCCCCGCCATGCCGACGTGCTTCGGGTCGGCCGGGGTGTGCGCGAGGGCCCAGTCGATGACCTTGGAGGCGTCCGCCACGTCCGGCGGACCGGCCACTTCTATCTGCCCGCCGGACTGCCAGAACCCGCGCACGTTGTAGGTGAGCACCACATAGCCGGCGTCGGCGAGCCTCTGCGCCTGCGCCAGGTACTCCACCTGGGGCAGCGACCAGCTCGTGGGCAGCACGATGAGCGGGTAGCGGTGGGCGCCGTTCGCGTTCGCGGGTGTGACGACGTTCGCCTTGAGTACGGTGCCGCCGTCGCCGGTGATGTCCACGAAGCGGACGGACGGGGTGGCGGCGGCCTGGGCGGCCGGGGCCAGGCCGACGACACCGCCGGAGATCAGCGCCGCCGAGACGGCTGAGGCGGCTGCGGTGCGCAGAGCGGTGCGGCCGTGCCGACCTTGTCCCATGGGTCACTCCTTCACTCGTGTCAGTGCAAAGTGACCCGACGGTAACCGGCTCGCTTACCGCAAGTAACCCGTCGGTAAGTTACGTGCCGGTAAAGATTGTTGAAGCGCTAAGCGGCCGTGTCGGCGGAGGCCGTCTCGGGCGGGGGAGTGCGCGCCGCGCGGGTCACGTCCGCCACCAGTTCGACCACGTCGGGGCCGTACGCCTGCGAGTTGAGCACCTTCAGCAGCAGCACGAACGAGCCGGTGCCGTACTTGCGGTGCAGGCGCTCGTGATGGCGGGCGAGATAGCGGGTGGCGGCCTGGTTGGTGATGGCCCGCTGGCCGCAGAAGAGGAACACCGGGCGGCCGGCGCCGTGCCCGTCGGCGCTGAGCCGGGCGAGCAGCACGTACTCGCTCCGGCCGCCGTCCATGCGGTAGTGCTCCCCGCCGATCCGGAAGGCGCCCGTCTCCGCGCCGGCGTCGGTGTCCACGTTGATCCGCACACCCGGCAGCAACGAGGAGAGATGCGCCGCCATCCGGCGGTTCGAGTAGGGCCCGCCGACGCAGAACTCCGTCCGCTCGCCGAAGCCCTGCTGGGTGGCGTCGTGCGCCACGACCTGGGCGTGCGCGTGGCAGTCCTTGATCAGGGCGGCGAGTTCCAGCAGGGCGAACATGTCGTACCGCATCACCGACAGGTCCGGCCCGCCCGCGTTGCGGTTCACCACCAGCAGCGACTCGGAGTGGTCCGCCAGCCCGAAGAACGCCTGCTTGCGCCGCAGCTTGCGCCGCCACAGCGAGGTCCGGGCGATCCAGCCCAGGGAGGCCGAGATGCCGGCCGCCACGAGACCGAGGACGATGTTGCGCAGGTCGTCGTTCATGGCCGGGCATGCTAGCGGCCCCAGGCGTCCGGGAGCGCACCGGTGTTCGACGTGTGACGTTCGTGTGGCAGCCCGCCGAGGCCCTCTGTCGGCCTCCCGGCAATCTCGTTACGCTGCGCTGACCGGTTCCGACGGGAGGTACGGATGCGTCGCCCTGGCAGACGGAAACTGGCGGTTCTGGCGGTCTCGGTCGCCGTGGTGTCGGTGGGGGCGGCCGCGCCGCCCGCCGCGACGGGCAGCACCCCCGTCAAGGTCCCGGTGGCCGTCGGGTACGGCGGCGCGGTCGCCAGCGTCGACGCGGACGCCTCGGCCGCCGGCATCGAGGTGCTCAGGCGCGGCGGCAACGCGGTCGACGCGGCCGTGGCCACCGCCGCCGCGCTCGGCGTCACCGAGCCCTACTCGGCCGGCATCGGCGGAGGCGGCTACTTCGTCTACTACGACGCCAGGACCCGCACCGTGCACACCATCGACGGCCGTGAGACGGCGCCCCTCAGCTCCGGCTCCGACCTGTTCCTGGAGAACGGCAAGCCCCTCGCCTTCGCCGACGCCGTCAGCAGCGGTCTGAGCGTCGGCACCCCGGGCACGCCCGCCACCTGGCAGACGGCGCTGGACGCGTGGGGCACCAGGAGGCTCGCTGCGGTGCTGAAGCCGGCCGAGCGGATAGCGCGCGACGGCTTCACGGTGGACGACACCTTCCGCTCGCAGACCGCCTCCAACGAGGCGCGGTTCCGCTACTTCCCGGACACCGCGAAGCTGTTCCTGCCGAACGGACAGCTCCCGGTCGTGGGCTCCACGTTCAGGAACCCCGAACTCGCCCGCACCTACCAGGAGTTGGGTCGCAAGGGCGTCGGTGCCGTCTACCGCGGGGACATCGGCGACGACATCGTCAAGACCGTCGAACACCCGCCCGTGGACTCCGCCTCCGGCTGGAACGCCCGCCCCGGCAAGCTGGAGGAGAAGGACCTCGCCGCCTACACGGCCACGTTCCAGGCGCCCACCAGGACGTCGTACCGCGGCCTGAACGTGTACTCCATCGCGCCCTCCTCCTCCGGTGGCACCACGGTCGGCGAGGCGCTCAACATCTTGGAGCAGACCGACCTTTCGAAGGCGAGCGAGGTGCAGTACCTGCACCACTTCATCGAGGCCAGCCGCATCGCCTTCGCCGACCGGGGGCGCTGGGTCGGCGACCCCGCCTTCGAGGACGTACCGACGAAGGAACTGCTCTCGCAGCGGTACGCCGACTCGCGCGCCTGCCTGATCAAGGACAACGCGGTCCTCACCAGCCCGCTCGCCCCCGGCGACCCGCGCCACCCCGCGTCATGCGGCGCCGGCGGTACGGCGGCCCCGACGACGTACGAGGGGCAGAACACGACCCACCTGACCGTGGCCGACAAGTGGGGCAACGTCGTCGCATACACGCTCACCATCGAGCAGACCGGCGGCAGCGGCATCACCGTGCCCGGCCGGGGTTTCCTGCTCAACAACGAGCTGACCGACTTCTCCTTCGCCCCGGCCAACCCGGCGGTCCACGACCCGAACCTGCCGGGCCCGGGCAAGCGGCCGCGCTCGTCGATCTCCCCGACGATCGTCCTCGACCGGAACAACAGGCCCGTGGTGGCCCTCGGTTCACCGGGCGGGGCGACCATCATCACCACCGTGCTGCAGACCCTGACCGGGTTCCTCGACCGGCACCTCCCGCTGGTCGACGCCATCGCCGCACCCCGCGCCAGCCAGCGCAACGCGGCGAAGACGGAACTCGAACCGGCCCTCTACAACGGTGACGTGAGGAAGCAACTGGAGTCCATCGGCCACTCCTTCTCCCTCAACCCCGAGATCGGCGCGGCGACCGGCGTACAACGCCTGCCCGACGGCAAGTGGCTCGCCGCCGCCGAGAAGGTACGGCGCGGTGGGGGATCGGCGATGGTGGTGGATCCGGCACCGTAAGGGACGCCATGCGGGCAGCGCCGGCGCCCTGTCGACCGGGGCGGCCGGCGCAGGCTTCACGGCCGTCGTCGTCTGTTCGGTGCCGTACGCCTCTACGGCTCCGGTGGCGGTGGCTGGGAGCGGCCTGTGCGGAAGTCCAGGCGGCCGTCCGTCACGGCCACCGTGACATGGCTGCCCTCGGTGATCGCGCCGTTCAGCAGGAGCCGGGAGAGCTGGTTGTCCACCTCGCGCTGGATGGTGCGGCGCAGTGGGCGGGCGCCGTACTCGGGCTGGTAGCCGCGTTCGGCGAGCCAGTCGACGGCCGCGTCGGTGAACGTGACCGTGACGCCCTGGCCGTCCAGCAGCCGGCGGGTGCCCTCCAGCAACAGGCCGGTGATCTGCCGGAGTTGCTCGCCGGTCAGCTGACGGAAGACCACGATCTCGTCGATCCGGTTGAGGAACTCCGGCCGGAAGTGCTCGCGCAGCGGCCTGAGGATCCGCTCGCGCCGCGCCTCCTCGTCCGCCTCCGCCCCGCCCGGCCCGAACCCGATCCCGGCGCCGCGCTGGGTGATCACCTCGGAGCCGAGGTTGCTGGTCATCGTGATGACCGTGTTGGTGAAGTCGACCGTGCGGCCCTGGGAGTCGGTCAGCCGGCCGTCGTCCAGGACCTGGAGCAGGATGTTGAAGACGTCCGGGTGCGCCTTCTCCACCTCGTCCAGGAGGAGAAGCGAGTACGGGTGCCGGCGCACGACCTCGGTGAGCTGGCCTGCCTCCTCGTGGCCGACGTACCCGGGCGGGGCGCCGACCAGCCGCGAGACGGTGTGCCGCTCCTGGTACTCGCTCATGTCCAGCCGGACCATCCGGTCCTCGCTGCCGAACAGCGCCTCCGCGAGCGCCCGGGCCAGCTCGGTCTTGCCGACGCCGGTCGGGCCGAGGAACAGGAAGCTGCCGATCGGCCGGTTCGGGCTCGCGAGGCCCGCGCGGGAGCGCAGTACGGCCTCCGAGACCACGGCGACGGCCTGCTCCTGGCCGACCACCCGCTGGTGCAGATGCCGCTCCAGGTCGAGCAGCCGTGCCTTCTCCTCCTGGGTGAGCCGGCTGACCGGGATGCCGGTCTGCCGGGACACCACCTCGGCGACGGCCTCCGCCGTCACCTCCAGGTCCAGCCCCTCGTCGGCCTTCTCGCCGCCGCTGGCCTCGGCGATCCGGGCCTTCAGCTCACCGATCCGGTCCCGCAGTTGCCTGGCCTGCTCGTAGTCCTCGTCCGCGACCGCCTGGTCCTTGTCCCGCACCAGCTGCTCGACCTCGCGCTCCATCGCCCGCACGTCCTGCCCCTTGGTCCGCGCGCCCAGCCGTACCCGCGCGCCCGCCTGGTCGATCAGGTCGATGGCCTTGTCCGGCAGCCGCCGGTCCGTGAGGTAGCGGTCCGACAGCTGGACGGCGGCGACCAGCGCCTCGTCGGTGTAGCGGACCTGGTGGTGGGCCTCGTAGCGGTCGCGCAGCCCACGCAGGATCTCGATGGTGTCCGTGACCGTCGGCTCGGGCACCAGGACCGGCTGGAACCGGCGGGCCAGCGCCGCGTCCTTCTCGATCCGCCGGAACTCCTCCAGCGTGGTCGCGCCGACGATGTGCAGCTCGCCCCGGGCGAGCGCCGGCTTGAGGATGTTGCCGGCGTCCATCGCGCCGCCCTCGCCGCCGGAACCCGCGCCGACGACGGTGTGCAGCTCGTCGATGAACACGACCAGCCGGTCGGAGTGGGCGCGGATCTCCTCCACGATGTTGTTGAGCCGCTCCTCGAAGTCGCCCCGGTAGCGGGTGCCGGCCACGACCCCGGTCAGGTCCAGCGCGACCACCCGCCGCCCGGCCAGCCCGTCCGGTACGTCCCCTTCGGTGATCCGCTGCGCCAGCCCCTCCACGATGGCCGTCTTGCCGACACCGGCGTCCCCGATCAGGACCGGGTTGTTCTTGCCGCGCCGGGAGAGCACCTCGATGGTCTGCTCGATCTCCGTGTCCCGGCCGATCACCGGGTCGATGCGGCCCTGCCGGGCCAGGTCGGTCAGATCACGGCCGTACTTGTCGAGGGTGGGCGTACCGGTGGGCCGCTGCCGCTCCACGCGCACCGGGACGGTCTCCGGGCCCTCGGGCGGCCGGGCGGCGCCGGCCGAGAAACGGACCTCGTTCAGGATGTGCCCGGCCGCCGAGTCCGGGTTCGCGGCGAGCGCGCTCAGCACGTGCTCCGGGCCGATGTACCCGGCGCCGCTCGCCCGCGCCAGGTCGTGCGCGTCCAGCAGGGCGCGCTTGACGGCGGGGGTGAGCGACAGCGAGGTCGGCGCCGGCCCCTCGCCCGGCGGGTGCTGGACCGGGCCGGCCCGGTCGTCGATCTCCGTCGCGAGCGAGTCCGGATCCGCACCGGCCCGGCTCAGCAGGCTCCGGGTGGGCTCCGCCGCCACCGCCGCGCGCAGCAGGTGCTGGGTGTCCAGGTCCCGGCTGCCGTGCTCGACGGCGTACTGGGCGGCCCCTCTGACCAGCTCCCGGGCAGGCTGGCTGAGCAGGCGGCTGATGTCGATGTGCCTGGGCGCTCCGCTGGGGGTGCCGCCGAAGAAGCGGGACAGGAATTCACCGAAGGGGTCGGGAGGGTAGCCGTTGGTCATGGCGTTCCGTTCCTTTGGTGCCGGTTCATATCACCTTGTCACGGATGCCTGCGGGTGGCACGTGCGGGGCCCCTTCGGGGCGCCTACCGTGCCGTGAGGATCCTCGGTCCCTCCTCCGTGATCGCCACCGTGTGCTCCACGTGGGCCGCGCGTGAACCGTCGCTCGTGCGCAGGGTCCAGCCGTCGTCCGCCTCGTAGAAGGTGTCCTTGCCGCTCGCGATCAGCATCGGCTCGATGGCGAGGGCCATGCCGGGGCGCAGCGGAAGGCCCCGGCCGGGGCGGCCCTCGTTGGGGACGTCGGGGTCCTCGTGCATCCGGCGGCCGATGCCGTGGCCGCCGAAGCCCTGCGGGATGCCGTAACCGGCGGCGCGGCAGACCTCGCCGACGGCGTGGGCGATGTCGCCGATGCGGTTGCCCGCGACGGCCGCCGCGATGCCCGCCGCCAGGGCCCGCTCGGCGGTGTCGATCAGCCGGAGGTCGGCCGGGCGCGGGCGGCCCACCGTGAAGCTGAGCGCCGAGTCGCCGGCCCAGCCGTCCAGTACCGCGCCGCAGTCGATGGAGACCAGGTCGCCGTCGCGGAGCCGGTACCGGGTGGGGATGCCGTGCACGATCGCGTCGTTCACGGAGGCGCAGATCACCGCCGGGAAGGGGGTCGGGGCGAAGGAGGGGCGGTAGCCGAGGAACGGCGAGGTCGCCCCGGCCTCGCGCAGCACCTCCCGTGCCACCTCGTCCAGCTCCAGCAGCGAGACGCCGACGCCCGCGGCCTGCCGTACGGCCGTCAGGGCCCGCCCGACGACCTGGCCCGCCGCGTGCATCGCGTCGATCGACGTGTCCGTCTTCAGTTCCACCATGCCAATTACTATACCGGTATTTAAATGGGTGGGGTGCCGGGGTGGCCGGTATTAGAATGGGCGCATGGTGCGCACCCCCCTCACCCCCGAAGAGCGTGAACGCGGCGAGCGGCTCGGGCGGTTGCTGCGCGAGGCGCGCGGCGGCCGGAGCATGACCGAGGTCGCCGCCGCGGCGGGGGTCTCCGCCGAGACCCTCCGCAAGATCGAGACGGGCCGGGCGCCGACTCCGGCGTTCTTCACCGTGGCCGCGCTGGCCGGAGTCCTCGGGCTGTCGATGGACGACCTGGCCGCACTGTGTGCCCTGGTCGCCGCGTGAGGCGACGGGTGGGGTGAGCTGTCCGCGCACTGCCGGAAAACAGTGCGTAGCAGAGCCGTAACACGACTGGTGTTGCCTGGCGGCCGGAGTGCTGGCGGTCGGGCGGGAGCTGGGCGATGGCGGTGGATCAACTCCCCGGTCGG
Source organism: Streptomyces sp. NPDC020192 (assembly GCF_044388685.1). NCBI lineage: Bacteria > Bacillati > Actinomycetota > Actinomycetes > Kitasatosporales > Streptomycetaceae > Streptomyces > Streptomyces sp. NPDC020192. The sequence goes on from NZ_JBIRXG010000010.1 coordinate 123,548, forward strand.
GTGCGGGAGTTCGCGGGCTATCTGGACGGCCTGCTGGCGCGCCTCGACCAGGGGGAGGGGTGGAGCGGCGTCTTCTGGCAGCGCGACCCCGAGGGTATGCGGGCCTGCCTGGACGGGCGCGAGGTGCCGCCGTGGGACGTGGTGGCGGCCCTGCTGGACGACCTCGCGGCGGCCTACGGCACGGCCGCGGCGGACGCCGAGCGGGAGCGGGCCCGCGCCCTGTACCGGGCGGCCCTCGCGGCGTACGACACCCGCCCCGGGGCGCGTGAGGCCCTGGCCGACCGCCTCGACGTCATGCTCCGCGAGCAACGCTACGCCGCCGACCGCCAGGCCGAGCTGACCCGCCTGCTCTCCGCGGGTGCCTCCGGCGCGGAGGCCGACGCCCTCCGCCTGGACCTCGCCTGGGCCCACGACGACTACGTCCGCGCCTCTGCCCGGTGCGATGAACTCCGGGGGCGATTGGCGGCGTTGCACCGACGGGCGACGGGCAACCAGGCGGGGGCGGTACGGGGACCGTCGGACGCGGGCCTGGGTCGTCCCCTGGCCGCCGACTCCGGTCAGGTGGAGATGCCCCGGCGGGGTGACGCCGGTGCGGAGCGGGTTGCCTCGGGCGGCGTTCACGGTCGGGGGCGGGGCTCCTTGGCCGGCGAGTCGGGTTCGGTGGTGCCGGTGAGTGGTGATGCCGGTTCGGTGGGCGTGCCCGTGCGTGGCGATGCAGGTTCGGGGTGGGGCGTTGTGCGTGGTGGCCTCGGTGCGGAGCGGGGTTCCTCGGTCGGTGAGTCCGGTTCGGCGGGGGCGCCCTTGCGTGGTGAGGCCGGTGCGGAGCGGGTCGTCCCACGTGGTGACGCCCGTTCGGGGCAGGGGCCCGCGGCCGGCGGTTCTGGGCCGGAGCAGGTCGGTCCACGTCCCGGTTCCGGCCAGGACCGAGGCGCGCGGCTTGCCGGCTCCGCTCCTGCGCAGGGCCCCTTGCCCACCGGCTCCCTCCCCGCTCAGGCCTCCGGCCCCGCCGCAGCCCCCGTGGCCCGTCCGCACAGCACCGAGCCCCCCGCCTCGCACATCCCGCCCACCGCACCCCCGCCCCCCGCACCAACCGCCCCCGCCAACTCCCGCAAGCGCCGGCGCGGCAGTGCCCGCTTCGCCGGGATGGCCGAGGACACCGCCGCCTCCGCCGCCGTACCGCAGGTGTCCGTGCCGTCGGCCCCCCTGTCGCGCGGAGCCCGTTTCGCCGGGGGAGTCGAGCAGCCCGTCGAGGCGGAGCCGGTGAACGCGGAGGAGGTCGACGCCGACGCCGGTGTGGCCGTCGCCGGTGCCGTGGAACAGCTCGCGCGGTTGCGGACCGAAGGACGTACCGGTGAGGCGCACGTCCTGCTCGTCGAGGTCGCGCAGTGGCCCCCCGCCCGCTTTCCCCTGCTCGTCGACGCCCTGCACCGGGCCGGGCTCGGGGCGGACTGGGCGACGTTACTGTGGGAGGCCGCCTCGCTGCCCGCCGAGCGGCTGGTCGGGGTCGCGGACGCGCTGGTGGCCGCCGGGCGGGACGCAGACGGGCGGCAGTTGCTGCGGCAGGGCGTGGCCCGGCCGGCCGAGCAGGTCGGGGCCGCCGTACTGCGGCTGGAGGGCGCGGGGAGGCAGCGGGAGGCGCGGGCGCTGCTGGACGCCTGTGTGCGGGCGCGGGCGGCGGAAGAGGCCGCCCGCAGCGTCCTGCCCGATCCGCTTCGGCTCGTGCCCCTGCTGCTCGATGCCGCCCGTGCCGTCTCCGAGGAGCGGTACTGGGACCTCGTACACGCTCTGCGGGTTGCCGGGCACGGTGCGTGACCGCTGGTCGTCGGCCTCGTCCCGGTGTGCCCCGCTTCGCCCCGCCGGCCGGATCGGCCGCTCACCCATCGGCGTGTGAAACGTGATCGACTCCGTCGGGTTGACGACGATGGTCTTGGCAAGGGCCTCCAGGAGGCTTACTTTCGTCCCTCTAGGCCTGCTCTACGGGCGTAGAGGCTCTGAGTCCCGTCGAAGGAGCAGCTCATGGCCGACGTCGTACGCGCCGCACTGGTCCAGGCAACCTGGACCGGCGACACCGAGTCCATGGTGGCGAAGCACGAGGAGCACGCCCGCGAGGCGGCCCGGCAGGGTGCCAAGGTCATCGGGTTCCAGGAAGTCTTCAACTCGCCCTACTTCTGCCAGGTCCAGGAGCCCGAGCACTACCGCTGGGCCGAGCCGGTGCCCGACGGGCCGACCGTGCGGCGGATGCGGGAGCTCGCGCGCGAGACCGGCATGGTGATCGTCGTTCCGGTCTTCGAGGTCGAGCAGTCCGGTTTCTACTACAACACCGCCGCCGTGATCGACGCCGACGGCAGCTACCTCGGCAAGTACCGCAAGCACCACATCCCGCAGGTCAAGGGCTTCTGGGAGAAGTACTACTTCAAACCCGGGAATGTGGGGTGGCCCGTCTTCGACACCGCCGTGGGCCGTGTCGGCGTCTACATCTGCTACGACCGGCACTTCCCGGAGGGCTGGCGGCAACTCGGGCTCAACGGCGCCCAGTTGGTGTACAACCCGTCCGCCACCCACCGCGGGCTGTCGGCGCACCTGTGGCAGCTGGAGCAGCCCGCCGCGGCCGTCGCCAACGAGTACTTCGTGGCCGCCATCAACCGGGTGGGCCGGGAGGAGTACGGGGACAACGACTTCTACGGGACCAGTTACTTCGTTGATCCACGTGGGCAGTTCGTGGGCGAGGTCGCGAGCGACACGTCCGAGGAACTCCTCGTCCGCGATCTCGACTTCGGCCTGATCGACGAAGTGCGGCAGCTGTGGGCCTTCTACCGCGACCGCCGCCCCGACGCCTACGAAGGACTGATCCAGCCGTGAACGACCTCTACTCCCGCCACCGCCAGGTCCTGCCCGACTGGCTCGCCCTCTACTACGACGAGCCGATCGAGATCACCCACGGCGAGGGCCGCCACGTCTGGGACTCCGCCGGCCACAAGTACCTGGACTTCTTCGGCGGCATCCTGACCACGATGACCGCACACGCGCTGCCCGAGGTCACCAAGGCCGTCGGCGAGCAGGCCGGGCGGATCATCCACTCGTCCACGCTCTACCTGAACCGGCCGATGGTCGAACTCGCCGAGCGCATCGCCCAGCTGAGCGGCATCCCGGACGCCCGGGTCTTCTTCACCACCTCCGGCACCGAGGCCAACGACACCGCCCTGCTGCTCGCCACCGCCCACCGGCGCAGCAACACCGTCCTGGCGATGCGCAACAGCTACCACGGCCGCTCCTTCAGCACGGTCGGCATCACCGGCAACCGCAGCTGGTCGCCGACCTCCCTGTCCCCGCTGCAGACGCTGTACGTGCACGGCGGAGTGCGCGGCCGGGGTCCGTTCGCCGGGCTGGACGACCGCGCGTTCATCGACGCGTGCGTGGCCGACCTCAGGGACATCCTCGGGCACACCCGGCCGCCCGCCGCCCTGATCGCCGAACCCATCCAGGGCGTCGGCGGCTTCACCTCCCCGCCCGACGGCCTCTACGCCGCCTTCCGCGAGGTCCTGGACGAGCACGGCATTCTGTGGATCGCCGACGAGGTACAGACCGGCTGGGGCCGTACCGGCGAGCACTTCTGGGGCTGGCAGGCGCACGCCCAGAGCGGTCCGCCGGACATCGTCACCTTCGCCAAGGGCATCGGCAACGGCACGTCCATCGGCGGGGTCATCGCCCGCGCCGAGATCATGAACTGCCTGGACGCCAACAGCATCTCGACGTTCGGCGGCACCCAGATCACCATGGCCGCCGGCCTCGCCAACCTCACCTACCTCATCGAGCACGACCTCCAGGGCAACGCGCGCCGGGTCGGCGGGCTGCTCATCGAGCGGCTGCGGGCCGTCACCGCCCAGCTGCCCGGCGTACGCGAGGTGCGCGGGCGGGGGCTGATGATCGGCATCGAGCTGGTCAAGCCGGGCACCGACGAGGCCGATCCGCAGGCCGCCGCCGCCATCCTGGAGGCGGCCCGCGAGGGCGGCCTGCTCATCGGCAAGGGCGGCGGCCACGACACCAGCGCCCTGCGCATCGCCCCGCCGCTGTCCCTGACCGTCGCCGAGGCCGAGGAGGGCGCGGCGATCCTCGAACAAGCGCTGCGGAGCGCGTACTAGAGAAACAGGTGTACGGCCATGACCACCACCTCCGAGGCCCGGTACGGCTGGGAACCCGTGCTCTCCGTCCGCCAGGTGCTGGCCCTGGAACGGGTCCTGGCCGGGGAGCCCGAGGTGGTGGCCGGGGCCGGGCAGCTGGACCGGCCGGTGCGCTGGGTGCATGTCGCCGAGGCCGCCGACGTCGGGGTGATGCTGAGCGGCGGCGAGATGGTGCTCACCACCGGTGTGCTGCTGGCCGGTGACGAGGCCAAGCAGGCCGAGTACGTCCAGTCTCTGTACCGGGCCGAGGCGGCCGCCGTCGTCCTCGGTCTCGGGCGGGCCTTCCCCGCGCCGCCGGACGCGATGCGCCGTGCCGCGGACCGGTGCGGTCTGCCCATGGTGGTGCTCCACCGGCCCTTCCCCTTCGCCGAGTTGACGGAGGAGGTCCAGTCCCGGCTGGTGCGGCGCAAGTTCGCCGCCGTCAGCCTCTCGGAGTCGGTCCGTACCGCGCTCACCGGGCTCATCACCGCCGGCGTCCCCCTCCAGCGGCTCCTCGACGAGGTCGTCGTGCACAGCGGCTGCCCGGTCGTCGTCACCAACCTCGCCCACCGCGTCCTCGCCACGGCGGGGGAGCGGTCCGCGGTGGACGACGTGCTGCGCGACTGGGAGCGGATCGCCCGGCAGGCCGGCGGCGCCGACGGCGAGGGCTGGATCAGCGCCGAGCTGGGCGGCCGCGGGGAGCGCTGGGGCCGGCTCCTGCTGTGCGGCTACCGCGGAGACACGGCCACCGGGCGGCTGCTCGCCGACCGGGCCGTCGAGGCGCTGGTGCTGCACCGCATGCTCGGCGGCGGCTCCGCGCGCACCTGGGAGGAGCAGTCCGCGCAGAGCCTGCTGACCGACCTCGTCTCCGGTGTCGTACCGGCCCGGCAACTGCTGCCCCGGGCCCGCGCCGCCGGACTGCCGGTCAACCGGCGCACCTTCGTGCCGCTCGTCGTCCTCGGCCGCAGCCCCGAGCAACTCGACCGCGTGCTACGGCTGCTGGGGATGTCCGGGCTCGTCGCCGAACTCGCCGACACAGCGGCCGCCGTACTGCTCAGCCTCGCCCGGGACCAGGACGCCGAGACCCTCACCGGGCACTTCGCGGCCCGGCTGCGCGCCGGGTCCGACGCCGTGGTGGCCGCCGCGGACCCTCGTACCGCCTGGGAGGACGTGCCCGCCGGGCTGCGGGAGGCCCGGCATGTCGCCGACGCCGTCGCCGACTCCTCCCACGCCCTCGACCTACCGGCCGTCGTACGCCTCAAGGACGTCCACCTGCGCGGCCTGGTCCGGCTGCTGCGCGACGACCCGCAGGTGCAGTCCTTCGCCGAACGGGAGCTGGACGGGCTGCTCTGCGCGGCCGAACCCGAGCTGCTGAACGTGCTGCGGACCTATCTCGCGACCGGCCGCAACAAGTCCCGCACCGCCCAGCTCCACCATGTCTCCCGGCCCGCCCTCTACCGGCGCCTGGAGGCGATACAGGCCCGCCTCGGTGTCGACCTGGACGACTTCGAACAGGCGGCCTCCGTACACATCGCGCTCCTCGCGCACGACGCGCAACAGCGGTGAAACATGCGACGACCTGGGAAAACGGCGGTGAAACATGGGTCAGCGAACACGTGACACGGTGGCACGCCCACGCCCCGCAGACGTGACACGCTGCCAATCCAACGGCCTGCTCCGGCTTTCTAGGCTCACGGCACACCGAGCTACCGGAGGTCCCGATGAGCCGAGTGATCCGCGCCGCCCTGTTCCAGACCGCCTGGACCGGGGACAAGGAATCCATGATCCAGGTCCACGAGCAGGCGGCCCGCGACGCCGCCGCCCAGGGCGCCCAAGTCCTCTGTTTCCAGGAGCTGTTCTACGGCCCCTACTTCTGCCAGGTCCAGGACAAGGCCTTCTACGAGTACGCCGAGCGGATTCCCGAGGGGCCGACCGTCCAGCGGTTCCAGTCGCTGGCACGGGAGTTGGGCATCGTCCTCGTCCTGCCGATGTACGAGGAGGAGCAGCCCGGCGTGCTGTACAACACGGCCGCCGTGATCGACGCGGACGGCTCCTACCTCGGCAAGTACCGCAAGACCCACATCCCCCAGGTCCAGGGATTCTGGGAGAAGTTCTACTTCCGGCCCGGCAACAGCGGCTGGCCCGTCTTCGACACGGCCGTCGGGAGGATCGGCGTCTACATCTGCTACGACCGCCACTTCCCGGAAGGCTGGCGGGCGTTGGGCCTCGCCGGAGCCGAGATCGTCTTCAACCCCTCGGCCACCTCACGCGGCCTGTCCCGCTACCTCTGGCAGCTGGAGCAGCCGGCGGCGGCCGTCGCCAACGAGTACTTCGTCGGCGCGATCAACCGGGTCGGCGTGGAGGACCTCGGCGACAACGACTTCTACGGCACCACGTACTTCGTGGACCCGGAGGCCCAGTTCGTCGGCGAGCCGGCGAGCGACAAGGAGACCGAACTCGTCGTCCGCGACCTGGACCTGGCCAAACTCCGCGAGGTCCGCGACCGCTGGCAGTTCTACCGCGACCGGGCGCCGGGGGCGTACACGCCGCTGACCGCACCCTGACCGTAACCGAGTTGACCGAGGGAGCAGCATGACCGGCCGTACAGTCATCCGCGGTGGTCTCGTCATCACCGCGTCGGACGAGATCCACGCCGACGTCCTGATCGAGGACGGCCGCGTCGCCGCCCTCGCCGCCTCCGGTACGCCCGCCGCCGGGGCGTTCACCGCCGACCGGACCATCGACGCCACCGGGAAGTACGTCATCCCGGGCGGCGTCGACGCGCACACCCACATGGAGCTGCCCTTCGGCGGCACCTTCGCCTCCGACACCTTCGAGACCGGCACCCGGGCCGCCGCCTGGGGCGGTACGACGACGATCGTGGACTTCGCGGTGCAGGGCGTCGGCCACACCCTGCGCGAGGGCCTGGACACCTGGCACGCCAAGGCCGAGGGCAACTGCGCGATCGACTACGCCTTCCACATGATCGTCTCCGACGTCAACGACGAGACGCTGAAGGAGATGGACCTGCTGGTGGAGGAGGGCGTGACCTCCTTCAAGCAGTTCATGGCCTATCCGGGCGTCTTCTACTCCGACGACGGCCAGATCCTGCGCGCCATGCAGCGCTCCGCCGAGAACGGCGGGCTGATCATGATGCACGCCGAGAACGGCATCGCCATCGACGTGCTGGTGGAGCAGGCGCTGGCCCGCGGCGAGACCGACCCCCGTTACCACGGCGAGGTCCGCAGGGCCCTGCTCGAGGCCGAGGCCACCCACCGCGCCATCCGCCTCGCCCAGGTCGCCGGCGCCCCCCTGTACGTCGTACACGTCTCGGCGACGGAGGCGGTGGCCGAGCTGGCGCGGGCCCGCGACGAGGGCCTGAACGTCTTCGGCGAGACCTGCCCGCAGTATCTGTTCCTGTCCACCGACAACCTCGCCGAGCCGGACTTCGAGGGCGCGAAGTACGTGTGCAGCACCCCGCTGCGGCCGAAGGAGCACCAGGCCCAGCTGTGGCGGGGCCTGCGGACCAACGACCTCCAGGTGGTCTCCACCGACCACTGCCCGTTCTGCTTCACCGGCCAGAAGGACCTCGGCCGCGGCGACTTCTCCAAGATCCCCAACGGGCTGCCGGGCGTCGAGAACCGTATGGACCTGCTGCACCAGGCCGTCGTGGACGGGCACATCTCCCGGCGCCGCTGGATCGAGATCGCCTGCGCCACCCCGGCCCGCATGTTCGGCCTGTACCCGAAGAAGGGCACCATCGCCCCGGGCGCCGACGCCGACATCGTGATCTACGACCCGCACGCCGAGCAGGTCATGTCGGCCGAGACCCACCACATGAACGTCGACTACTCGGCCTACGAGGGCAAGCGGACCACCGGCCGGGTCGAGACCGTGCTCTCGCGCGGCGTGCCCGTCATCACCGAGCGGGAGTACACCGGACACGCCGGTCACGGCGTCTACACCCCGCGCTCCACCTGTCAGTACCTCAACTAGGAGTGGCGCCCATGGACTTCGGACTGGTCCTCCAGACCGACCCCCCTGCCTCCCGTGTCGTCAGCCTGATGAAACGAGCCGAGCGCAACGGCTTCCGTTACGGCTGGACCTTCGACTCCGCCGTGCTGTGGCAGGAACCGTTCGTGATCTACAGTCAGATCCTCGCCAACACACAGAAGTTGACGGTCGGCCCGATGGTCACCAACCCGGGCACCCGCACCTGGGAGGTCACCGCCTCCACCTTCGCCACCCTCAACGACATGTTCGGCAACCGCACCGTGTGCGGCATCGGCCGCGGCGACTCCGCGATGCGCGTCGCGGGCCGCAAACCCAACACCCTCGCCCGGATCAGCGAGGCGATGAAGGTCATCCGCGCCCTCGGCAGCGGCGAGGAGGCCGACCTCGGCGGCACGAAGATCCGCTTCCCGTGGATCAGGGAAGGCGCCCGACTCCCCGTGTGGATGGCCGCGTACGGCCCGAAGGCGCTGAAGATGACCGGCGAGGAGGCCGACGGCTTCATCCTCCAGCTCTCCGACCTCTACCTCACCGAGTACATGGTCAAGGCGGTGAAGGACGCGGCAGCCGCCGCCGGACGCGACCCGTCCGAGGTGACGATCTGCGTCGCCGCCCCTGCCTATGTCACCGAGGACGACTCGCCCGAGGCGCTCGCCCACGCCCGTGAGCAGTGCCGCTGGTTCGGCGGCATGGTCGGCAACCACGTCGCCGACCTCGTCGCCAAGTACGGCGAGCACTCCGCCCAGGTCCCCGACGCACTCACCGAGTACATCAAGGCCCGCGAAGGGTACGACTACTCGCACCACGGACGCGCCGACAACCCCGACACCGCGTTCGTGCCCGACGAGATCGTGGACCGCTTCTGCGTGATCGGCCCCGCCGAGAAGCACATCGAGAAGCTGAAGGCACTGCGCGCGCTGGGCGTCGACCAGTTCGCGGTCTACGACATGCACGACGCCCAGGAAGCCACCATCGACGCCTACGGCACGAAGGTGATCCCGGCCGTCAACGCCTGACCCCGTCCCTGCCGTCCGAGTCCCCCCACGCCCCCTCCTGGTCTCCCCTCCCCGCCGTCCCCGGGGAGGGGGCTGGTGCCCGCACGGCCACGCCCCGACGGGCGCGTGGAACTCGCTCCTGGCACGCATCGTCACATGAGTCTTGCGATACGAGGTGGTCCTGATGTCCCCCAGTGGAAGAACCCTGGCCGATCCGGCCGTCGCGCAGCAGGTGTATCCGGACGGCCGGGTCGCGTTGTCCGATCCGGCGGTGCTGGAAGATTCGCGTTTCGCCAACGCGGACCTGGTGCCGGTCCCGATCGCGCACCGGACATGGGGGACTTACAACTATCTCGCCCTCTGGGTGGGAATGGCGCATTGCATTCCGTCGTGGACGCTGGCTTCGGGGCTGGTGGCGCTGGGGATGGACTGGAAGCAGGCAGTGCTGACGATCGCGCTGGCGAACGTGATCGTGCTGGTGCCGATGTTGCTGACCGGTCATGCCGGCACCAAGTACGGGATCCCGTTCCCGGTGTTCGCGCGAGCGTCCTTCGGGGTGCGCGGGGCGAACCTGCCGGCGATGGTGCGGGCGGCGGTGGCGTGCTGCTGGTTCGGCATTCAGACGTGGATCGGTGGGGAAGGCATCTTCCTGCTGGCCGGCAAGCTGTTCGGCCACGGCTGGCTGCACGCCGGCTCGATCGGGGGCACGCCGTGGACCCAGTGGCTGTCGTTCGGGGTGTTCTGGCTCATCGAGGTCGCCATCATCACCCGCGGCATGGAGACGCTGCGCAGGGTGGAGAACTGGGCGGCGCCGCTGGTGATCGTCGGCGCGCTGGTGCTGCTGGGGGTCATGGCCGCCAAGGCGGGCGGCTTCGGCCCGCTGTTGGACCAGCCCTCCAGCCTGGGTTGGGGGAGCGGGTTCTGGAAGGTGTTCTTCCCCTCTCTGATGGGCATGATCGGCTTCTGGTCCACGCTGTCGCTGAACATCCCCGACTTCACACGCTTCGGCGGCAGCCAGCGCGCCCAGCTGTGGGGTCAGGCCCTGGGCCTGCCGACCACGATGACACTGTTCGCGATCCTGTCGGTGCTGGTGACGTCCGGCTCCCAGGCCGTCTACGGGGCGCCGATCTGGGATCCCATCGCACTGAGTGCGAAGATGAGCAACACCGTCGGCGCCCTGTTCGCGCTGCTGATCGTGATGGTGGCGACCTTGTCGGTGAACATCGCCGCCAATGTCGTCTCCCCGGCGTACGACCTGTCGCACCTGCTGCCGCGACTGGTCAGCTTCCGTACCGGCGCGCTGATCACTGGCGTGGTCGGCATCCTGATCATGCCGTGGAAGCTGATCGCCAACCCGCACGTGTACATCTTCACGTGGCTCGGCTTCGTCGGCGGACTGCTCGGCACCGTGGCCGGCATCCTCGTCGCCGATTACTGGATCGTGCGCCGTACCCGCCTGGCACTGGGGGAGTTGTACCAGCGCGACGGCCGCTACTGGTACACCGGCGGCTGGAACCTGCGCGCGGTGGCCGCCTTCGCGATCGGCGGCGTCCTGGCCGTCGGCGGCTCGTACTCGACCGTGGTCAAGGGCGTCAAGCAGGGCCCCTTCCCCGCCGACGGCATCATCCCGTTCCTCAAGCCCCTGGCCGATTACGGCTGGGCCGTCGGCCTGGCCTCCGCTCTGCTGGTGTACACCCTGCTCAGCCTCACCACATGGACACGGCGTTAGCTCCCGTCCCGTCCGCAGTCGCCCCACACACCGTGGGGCGGGCGTGGTTCCCGGCGTCCAGGTGGCGCGCGCCACCGTGGAGCGTGGTATCGGGGGCGGTCGAGCAGCTCGCTCGGAGGCCGAGTGCGCGGGCCGTAACCCGCCATGGTGAGCGTTCCGGTGCCGGACTGCAGACAGGCGGTCAACTGGGCTCCGCCGGCGGGCGCAAGCGCGGCGTGCCGGTGGCCGGCGGAGGAGACGACACCGACCGCGCGCCTCGCTTCCACGCGAATGAAGTGCACCCAGGAGGCGCTCGGCAAGGCCTTCGAGATGGTGGAACAGTCACCATTCGCGGAGCGCCCCTCGCCCAGCTCCTCGCACCTGAATTCCCGGGCGTGCAAGAGCTGAGGAACCAGCAGGAAGGCTCTCGGCCCTCGAATTCTCGTGGTACGGCGACACCGCACCGACGGAACTGCCGGAACCCGCTCTCGTCACCGCGACGGTTCGGTGATCCGCCCATCACGGCGAAACCAGATGCGGGTATAGCGTTCATTACGGCGGTCCTCGCGGTCCTGATCTTCCCGTGGAAGCTGTACTCCCTCCCCTGGCGGACTACGGCTGGACGGTGGGCCTCGGCATCACGCTGGTGCGTCCCCGCCTGCCCTTCGTGCCCCGCGCGGACCGGTCGTAGGCCGGCCACGACCCGGGCGTTGTCCGGCGCGATGCCGGTGAGGTGCGCCGGAACCCGGCTGCCGGAGCGCGGGAACGGGCACCATGGCAGCGGAGGGGAGGACGCATGAGTGAAGCCGGGGCCGCATCCATGGCCGACCGCGCCGCCGTCGCGCTCGCGCGTACGGACGGGTTCTCCGTACCGGTCGATCCGGAGGCGTACGAGGGGATACGGGGGCCGGAGCTCGATGCCCTGACCGATGAACTGACATTCATATTAGGCGAGGTGCGGCGTGAGAAGGGCGATGACGCGACCGGCGCCGCGGTGGCCGCGCGGCTCGGCCGGTGCCACGCCGTACGGTTCGTCCTGGACGGCACGCCCGCCGACCGGGAGCGAGCGCTGGCGCTGTTGCAGGAGGCCCGCACGTCGGCCCTGCTGGGCGAGGGGGACCGGGAGGCGGCGCGCCGGGATCTCGGGGCCCTGGTCGGGTCGCGGCTGGTGCGGCTCAACCGTGAGGTGGGGGCCGTACCCACGGGCGAGTGGACCGTCGACCGGCTCGAGTTCCTGTCTCGGATCGGCTCGCCCCTCGCCGAGGGGGGTTCGGGCATCGTGGAGGACTGCGCGCTGCTCGTCCAGCTGCTGCTGGAACGCGAGCACCCGCAGCTGACACCCCAACTCCGCGACCAGTTGAGGCTGTTCGGCGCGATGACCGAGGCCCGGGGGGCCGGTGACACCGCCGCGATCTTCCGTGAGGGCCGGCACCTGGTCGACACGGCGGACGGACCGCTGGCGCCGACGCTGGCTCCCCTGGTGCCGTTGCTGCTCCACGAGATGGAGCGTGTCCTCACCGTGCGATCGTCGCAGCCGGAGGGGACCGGTGAGGCGGCGGCCGACGACACCGACGCGTCCGGGGCGGTCCGGCAGGACCTGGCCCGGTTCCTCGCCTTCGCCGAGGTGATGTCCCCGGGGACCGTCGCGCCACGGGACCTGTCCGGACTCCTCGCCGAACTGTCGGGAGCACAGACCGCCGGCGTGGGGGAGGACGGCCGCGCACCCCTGCCGTCCAGGATGATCGCCGCCCTGGCCCACGCCGCCCTCGCCACCCGCACCGGCGACATGGAGGGCTTCCGACAGGCGCTCCGGCTGATGCACGAGGCGTCGGCCGACGGGGAACTCGACAGCCGCGAACACGGTGAGTGGCTCGGCGGCGTCCTGCCGGGACTGCTCCTCGGGGCCTCGTACACCGGTGGCAGCCTGCAGGAAGCGGACCTGGCCCGGGCCCTGCTGGAGGCGCAGCAGTGGGACGACGCCCCGTCGAGCGACGTGGCCGCCACCCTGCGCCTGTGCGTCGAGTACGTCCGGCTCCAGGAGCGGTTGACGTCCGCCCTGGACCGGGGTGACGCCGAGGCGGTCGAGGACGTCATCGACGCCGTGTGCGCACGGGAACTGGAGGAGACGTACGCCGGCGCCGAGCGATGGACCGCGGCCATGTCCGGACTGATCCTCGGCGTGGCCTACCTGGGCCTGGCCGTGCTCGCCACGTCGGCGGACGACTGGACCGCGTCCCTGCGCGCCTCCGTGCACCACGTGCGGCGGGCCGTGGAGACAACGGTGGACATGCCCGTGATGCGGGGACTCCTCGACATCATGTGGGCCCCGCTGATCAGCCTGACGGCGATCACCGAGTCGGATCCGGGCCGTATCGCCGAGGGCGTACGGCGTGCCCGGGCGGCGCTGGAGATCCCCGGATTCACCGCCGACTTCCGGCCCAGGGCGCGCGAGGGCATCGCGCATGCCCTGGACATCCTGCACCACCTCACCGGGGACGCCGGGGCCCTGGACGAGGCGATCGAGGAGCTGACGCGGGCGCGGACGGAACTGCCCGAGGGCGGGCCGGGCGAGGCCCGGCTCGTCTGGCACCTGGCCGACTACCGCGCCCAGCGTGCCATCCTCCGCGCGGGCGCGCCCGGCGCCGACGACGAACTGCGGGCCGCCGTCGCCCTCGCCCTTACCTCGCTCCGGCACTCCGCCGACGACGTCCTGCTCCAGCAGGGCGTCGGCCGCGGCCTGCGGATCGCCCGCGCGGCCGCCGACCGGGGCCGCAAGGCGGCCTTCTGGGCGCTGCGCGCGGGCCGTACGGAGGAGGCGCTCGCATGTCTGGAGGCGGGCCGTTCCCTGGTGCTCGGCGCGGCGGCCGTCTCGGCGGGTGTCGCCGACCGGCTGGCGGCCCTCGGCGAGAGCGAACTCGCCGAGCGCTGGCGCGAGGGGGCCGACCCGGCCGGGGAGTGGGGCGACGACCGCTCCCTGCGCGAACTGTCCGCCGAGGCGGGGTCGGGCCCCCTGGCCGATCTGCGGGGGCGCTCCCCGCTGGAGGTGCTGGCAGCGGCCGGCGCGGGCGCCCCCGGGCTGCCCGGTGATCTGCGGCGCCGCTCGCTGGAGGTGCTGCGGGGGCGGGGCGGGGACGACGTACAGCCGGTGCCCGCCTCCGTGGACGACCTGCGCGCCGGCCTGCTGGAGTCGGGCGCGGACGCGCTGCTGTACCTGGTTCCCGGCGTCGAGGCCCCGGACGGGGCCGTGCTGCTCGTCACCCACGAGGGCCCTGTCGAGGCGCTGCCCCTGCCCGCTCTGGCCCCCGAGGGCCGCGGGCCCGTCGCGGAGTACCTGGCGGCGGGGGCGCATCGGCAGACCCTGGAGACCGACGACTACCGCGCCTTCAACCCGCGGGAGAGGGAGCGTACCGAGCGGCGCCGGCTGCGCGCGCTGGACGGTATGTGCGGGTGGGCCGGCGAGGTGCTGGGGCCCGCCTTGGACCACCTCGCGGTGTGGGACCGGGCGCTTGCCGAGGCCGGCGTGACGGGTGCTTCGGGGGGCGCGGCCACCGCCGATGCCGTACGTCTCGTCGTCGTGCCCTGTGGTGACCTGGGCGTCGTACCCTGGCCGGCCGCCGTGCTGCGGCCGCCCGCCGGTCCTGGCGTGCCGGGTGCCGTCCGGGCCTGTGAGGTCGCCGTCGTCACGCATGCCGCCTCCGGGCGGGAGTTCCTGCGGGCCGTGGCCCGGCGGCGCATGGCACCCGCCGAGCGGCCGGCCCTGGTGTTCCACGGGGCGGACGATCTGGAGTGGGCCGAGGAGGAGATCGAGACCCTGGCCGACGTGTACTACCCGGGCGCTGTGGTTCACCACCCCGACGGCGACCCCGCCACCCCGGAGACGGTGCTGGCCCTGCTCGGGGGCCGGGCCGCCGCCCCCGCCTCGCTGGTGCACCTCGCCTGTCACGGACTCGCCGGGCCGGACCCCACCCGGTCGGCCCTTCGGCTCGCCGCGCGGCCCGGCGCCTGCGGGGACCTCACCCTGAGCGCGCTGCTGGAGGCACCCTCGGAGGGCGACGCGTTCCGCTCGGCCGGGCCCCTGGTCGTGTGCGGTGGCTGCGAGACGGACCTCACCACCCGCGACCACGACGAGGCCCTGACCGTCACCTCGGTCCTGGTGCACCGGCTGGCCGCCGACGCCGTCGGCTCCCGCTGGAAGGTCGACGACAGGGCGTCCGAGATCCTCATGCTCGTCCTGCACGACGCGCTCGCCCGGGGCCTGGCCCCGCCCGACGCGCTGCGTGCCGCCCAGCGCTGGATGCTCACCGCGCCGGACGCCCGCCCGCCGGTCCGGGCGCTGAAAGGCATCGCGGCCGGCCGGCGGCTCGCGGAGGACTTCCGGGACCGGCCCGACACCTGGGCGGCCTTCGTCCACCACGGCAACCCGGCACCGGCCACCACTCCTGCCCGGCAGAAGGAAGGAGAGCACGCATGACGTCGGAGGAACTGCTCCGGCTCCTGGAGCAGCACTGGACTACTGTCCTCACCGGGCTGGACGACGACACCCTCATCCAACTGGCCGTAGTGCTACGGGAGTTGCGTGAGGAGACCGCCGCCGGGAACCCGGCCGCCGTCGCCCGCGCCGTACGCCGGCTGAGGCGCACGCTGTCCGCGCTGCCGCCCGGCCACCCCGTGTCCCGGGCACTCGGCGGCCACCGGTACGCGGCCGGCACCCGGGAACTGCCCTCCCTCGCCACGGTCGACGCGGTGCTCGGCGTCCTCGGCACCCCACCGCCCGACCCCGCCGAACTGCTGCGGGCGGCCCGCCGGAAGCTCCTCGCCGCACCCGCGCTCACCGAGGCCGAACACGCCGCGCTGACCGGGACCGGGCATCCCGCTCCGCCCGGCGGTCTGATCCGGCTGCGCGACCCGGAGCGCGGCATCCGCTACCCCCGCTTCCAGTTCCGGCCCGGCACGGCCGAACCGCTGCCCGTCGTCCGCCGGATCAACGTCCTGCTGTGCGCGGACCGTGATCCCTGGGGCGCCGCCGACTGGTGGCTGGGCGGCAACAGATGGCTCGGCGGCGTCCCCGCGGAGCTGCTCGGTGTCCTGCCCGACGAAGCGCTGGAACGGGCCGCCGCCGAGCTGGTGGGAGCGAGCTGATGGGGCAGCAGATCCCGCCCGAGGGCGTTCCCATGGAGCCGGTGTGGCACGCGCTGCCCGCGGGCACGTTGCTGTGGCGGTGCCACGAGGAGCGGTTCGCGGCCGGAGAGTTCAACCCGACCGTCGCGCACGAGTACTTCAAGGGCAACCGCTTCGACCCCACCGAGAAGGACGCCTACCCCTACCTCTACGCGGCCCTCGACCCGGTCACCGCCCTGTCCGAAGTCCTCCTCAGGTCCGTCGAGTTCGGTGCCGCCGGCGTGCGTCTGATCCCGTGGGCCCAGGCCTCCCGGTATGTCCTGTCCGCCGTCCGGACCACGGCGGAGCTGTCCCTGGTGGACCTCACGAGCGCCGAGGGGCTGGCCGCCGTATGGCAGGACCACTGGCTGGTCGACACCGAGGAGTACGCCGGCACCCGGTACTGGGTGCGGGTGATCCGCGAACGCCGGGCCGACGCGCAGGGCCTGTGGTGGACGTCCAAACGCTGCCGGCCGCGCCCGGCGCTCCAGCTGTTCCGGGACCGCTGCCCGGAGGTCCCCCTCGAGCCCGGCCCGGAGCAGTGCCTGCGGCTCGCCTCGGCCGACGACCTGCGCACGGTCAACCGGCTGCTGGCGCCGCTGCGCGCGGTCGTCCCCGCCCCGGAGGAGTGAGCGCCCCGAGGAACACGCCACTGCCCCGGCCCTCCTGACGAGGACCGGGGCAGTGGCGTGTCCGGCGCCGGGCGGCCTCAGCGGTCCCGTACCGAGGCCGGCAGCAGCGGCCAGTTCTGCGACAGGCGCATCGCCGACTCGGTGACGGCGCTGTCCTGCGCGGCCGTCATCACCCCGTCGAGATACTCGTGGGCGGCGGCCTCGTACAGCTTGCGGGCCGTGGCGATCCGCTCGTTCGCGGCCTCCCTGCGGTCCCGCTGCCGGTCCTCGGCCGTCTCCTGCGCGGCCCGGGCCCGCTCGGTGACGGCGAGGTTCTGCTCGCGGCGCCGCAGCAGTCCCGTACGCCGTTCCACCGCCGTGCGGAAGGCGTCGAGGAAGGGGTGTTCCCGGAACAGGCCGAGCAGGAAGCCGACCCCGCCCGAGAGCAGCAGCAGCGCGCAGAACAGCCAGGTCACCGTCTGGGTCGTCAGATGCAGCCGGTCCACCAGGGTGGTGGAGTCGGCGGACGGGCCGCCGAGCCCGCGGAAGCCCGCGGCATCGCCCCCGGCGGGGGCCGCGGGGGCGTGCTGCATCACGAACTTGGCGCGCAGCGTGCCGAGCAGCCAGGTCAGCCCGCCCCACACGCCGAGCAGCGACGCGGCCGGGAACCAGCCGCCGCGCGGCGATCCGGTCGCCGAGCGCCAGCGCAGCAGGAGCCCCGCGAGGTGCGGCACGGCCACCATGACGATCGCGGACGAGACCGCGAGCGTGCCGGAGAGCAGATCGCCGCCCGTGCTGCCGACCCCGTGGAAGGGCTGGTACGCGATCCAGTAGACCGGCATCTCCACGGCCCCGATGACGCCCAGCAGGGCCCAGGTCATCCACCGGGGCAGACCGGGACGGGTCTGCAGCCCCTCCCAGCCCTCGCCGGACGCGGTGGCGGCGGTGTCCTGCCGGGCGGCGCGGATCTCCGCCCGGAGTGCGGCGGCCGAGGTGCCGTTCGGGGCGGTGCCCGCCGTGGCCACCGACTGCCAGTCGTCGCCCGGGTCCGCGCCCTCCTCGGCGTCGGCCGCGGGCTCGCCCCGCAGGGGGCCGCCGCCCGCCGGGTCCGGCTCGCCGGTGCGGGTGCCGGGCGGTGGCTCCGGGTCGGGGAAGCGGGCGCGCAGCCAGCGGTCCTCCACCCGTTCGCGCAGCCGGTCCCGGAAGCGGAGCCAGCGCGAGGAGCGGATCGCGAGGAGGTCGAGCTGCTGCCGGGCGTTCACGATGTCCCGCTCGGCCTCCCGCAGGCGCTCGTCCAGCAGCCGGGTCTCGGTCTCGCCCGCGGTCACGTCGGAGGCCGCCTGGGCGTCCTCGAGCCGTGCCGTCTCCTCCCGCAGCCGCAGGTCCTCCTCGACCCGGTGGATCACGGCGTCCCGCAGGGAGGCCAGCTCCGCGAAGTAGGGCACCCGGTCACCGCTGCCCAGCACCCAGGGGTCCAACGCCCCCTTTCTGGCCGCCTCCTGGCCCTTGCGCCCGGCCTCGGCGATGAGACCGCGTTCGGCCCTGTCGTCGAGGACCAGGGGCCGGCGGCCGGCGGGAGCGCCGGGGGCCGCCTGGGGCCGGGGCCGGGCGGTCCGCTGCCCGGTCCGCCCCGGGACCGGGACGGACCGGGTACGGCGCCGTCGGCGCGGCTCCGGCCCGCCGTCAGCGCTTGTACTGGTTGTCGACATGTGCCTTGGCCCTCCCCTCCAGGGCTTCCGTCCAGAAGGACTCGAAGTTGCCGGCCTCGCTGGGATTCGCCCAGTACTGCATGCCGAGCCCGACGGGGAAGACGTCCATCCCCTTGATGCCGGGCAGGCCCCGGCTCTTCACGAGCGAGTCGATGACCTCGGCCCGCTTGGCCTGGGTGGTGATGTCCACGCGGGACAGGGCGAACTCCCGGTCGGCCTGGTCGAAGTCGCTCACGACGAGCAGCTTGGGCGTCCCGCCCTTGTCCGGTACGGCCTCCCCGATGCGGGCCAGCGCCCCCCACACGTCCGAACCGTTCTCCGTGCGCGCGCACTTGAGCTCGGCGAGCGCCGCGACGGCGGCCTGCTTCAGGGCGTTGGCCCGCTGGACCTTCTGGTCGGTGTTCGCGTCGTGCGGCGGGTCGAGATCCACCTGGTCCTGCCGGCACGAGGAGCTGCGCGACGACCAGGTGATGGGGGCGTAGTCCACGGTTCCGCACTTCTGGTCGGTGAGGAACTCGACGAGGGTGTCCTTGAGCTTGGCCTCCGAGTCGAAGCCCTTCTTGTCCGCGGCGGCCGAGCCCGAACCGTCGACGACCACCCCGCAGGGCGTGGTGAGGGCTTCCTCCTGCTTGGTGCAGGACACGAGGGAGGCGAGCGCGCACACCAGCGGGACGACGACGGCGATCCGGCGGGCGGCGCGGGCGGGGGACCGGTGACCGGTCCGGGCCGAGTGATGCACGATTCTGTTCCCTGGCCTTCCTGGGATGCGGGCGGCGGCGGGCCGCGGACGGGGCGGGATCATCGCCATCGCTGGCCGCTCGGGGCGTCGCCGCCGCGCGCCGGTCCCGGACCGCCGCGCGCGGCCTGGTGATCGAGGATGTGCAGGGCCTGCGCGACGGCCGACGGATCGGCGTCGTGCCCGGCCCGCTCCGGGGCGTACCAGCGGTCGCTGAGCAGGCCGTCGTCGAGCCGGGCCCAGGTGTGGTCCAGGGCGGTCCGGCCGGGCAGCCAGCCGGTGGGCCGCGCGCCGCGGACATGGCCGTCGCGCCGGGTGCGGGCCCAGGCGGCGTCCCAGTAGCAGGCGATCAACTGGTTCGCCTCGTCCACGAGTTGCTGCGCCCGCTGCCGGTCGACGGAGGCGGCCGAGCGCCATTGCCCGACCATCCGCCCGAACCGGGCGAGCGCGGCCGGCGCCGGCTCCTCGCGCACGGTGTACTGGGTCACCACACGCACCGACTCGGCCTGGATCCGCACGTGCAGCTCGCGGTGCTCGGCGAGCGACCGGGAGCGCACCCGTGCGGCGCCGCGCTCCACCTGGGCGTGCAGGCCCAGGATGTAGGGCGGCAGGCCGGCGTCGTCCGGTGCGTGGCCCGCCGCCGTGTCCGTCAGGAATTCCCGGAGCCCGGCCGCGTCCCGGCGGCCGTGGAACCGGGCGAGCGCCGATGACAGACGCCCGGCTTTCAGCTGTCGGACCCGGACATTTATTCGACCCTCATTGATCATTTCGAACGTCCCCCATTCGTCGCGGGCGGTCCGGGTGGGAAGGCGCCGCGATGGGGAGAGAGTAGCGGAGCAAATCCCCTTACGGGACTGGTGATTTGGGGGAAGCCGGATCATTCTTTGTGGTGTTCCGGAAAACAACCGGATCCCGCCCGGCGCGGAACCGGACGGAGGCTTTCCGGCAATTGCGCGCTTTCCCCGGCGCCCTGGATACTCCAAGCCGTGCGAGGAGGAGATGCCGTGGAATTACGTCTCGACGGGACCCACTACCCGCTCGAAACGCTGGGCCCGGGCAGGCGGCTCGGCATCTGGTTCCAGGGCTGCACGCTGGCCTGCCCCGGATGCATGTCCCGGCACACCTGGGACCCGGCGGCGGGGACGGCCGGCACGGTCCCTCAGGTGCTCGCGCTGTGGCGGGGGGCCCTCGCCGACGGCGCGGACGGCCTGACCGTCAGCGGCGGCGAACCGCTGCAGCAGGCGGCGGCGCTCGCCCGGCTCCTGACCGGAGCGGCCCGGCTGCGGGACGAGGCCCGACGCCCCGGGTCCCCGCCCGCGGACGTGCTGGTGTACACGGGGTACGAGCCCGGGGAACTGACGCCCGAACGGCGCGCGGCCCTGGACGGCGCGGACGCCGTGATCGTCGGCCGGTTCCGGGTCGCGGAGCCCACCCGGCTGGTCTGGCGGGGCTCGGCCAACCAGCGGATCGTCCCGCTGACCCCGCTCGGCGCCCTCCGCCACGCCCCGCACCTGGCCCGGGAGTCGGGGAGCCCGCGCCTGCAGGCCGCCCCCGGCGAGGACGGCCGGCTGCGCCTCTACGGCGTCCCGCTGCGCGGCGAACTCACCGCGCTGGAACGGACGTTGAAGCAGGACGGGGTGACCCTCACGGAGCCGAGCTGGCGGCCCGGAGCACGCGGGCGTGGCTCTCCTCGGGCGTGACCAGCAGTACCGACCAGGACGGGTCCCGGCGCAGCTCCTCGCGGACCGCGTGGACCATCCGGCGGGCCACCGTCTCGACGGGCAGGCCGCCCCGGCCGGAGCCCAGCAGCGGAAAACAGATCGAGGACATCGGCAGAGAGAGGAACTCGCTTTCGTGGCGGGCAAGTTCGAAGGATCTCCGCACCGCCTCGCCCAGCATGGCGGGGGACACGTGGTAACGGTCGCCGTCGCCGACCGGGGTGGCGATCGCCGCGTGGTGGATGCGCCGTACCCCCTGGGCGGCCAGGGCGCCGGACGACGTGGCGACGACCGTGCCCGGCCGCACGGGCATGCCGGTACGGCCGTGCGTCCGCAGCCACACGCCCAGTTCCCGCGCGAGGACGTCGTCCACGATCTCGCCCGCCGCGTCCCGGACGGCGGCGGCCCGCCGCAGCGCGCCGGAGACCGTGGGGCGGAACGTCTTGGACATCTCCAGATAGGTGTTCTCCGAGGAGACCAGGACGTCCACGCCCCGCACCTCCTCGATCGGGCTCACCCGGACGGTGATCCGGCCCGCCGGCGCGGCGGCCGGCCTGACGCCCGGCCGGGACGGGCGCCGGGGCGGGAATCCGGCGGCGGCCGGTGCCGCGTGCCCCGGGGGTGCCGACGGGGCGGTGGACTCCGTGACGACATCCGTCTGCCGGGTGCCCGCCTCCCGGGCCACGGCCAGGACCGCCGCCGCGAGTTCGTCGATCACCTCGCGCTCCTGGCTCTTGCGGAAGCGCTCGGTGGTCACGCCGTAGACCCCCGCCGCGGCCTTGCGCCGGTCGGTGCCGGGCACCCCGCGGCGCGCGGCGAAGATCCCGAAGGAGTGGGCGGCGGCGCGGGCCAGCGGATCGCAGGAGTCGTCGTCGCGCACGGGATGCCCGCCGGCCAGCCGCCGCACGGCCGCGCCGAGCAGTTCCTCGATACCGGTCTGCTCGTCGTCCGGCCCGGTGCACAGGCCGGCCGCGACGGCGGCCTCGCGCAGCGCGTCCCGGGTGCAGTGGCGCAGCCCGGGCAGGCCCCGGCGCCGCAGGTCCCTGAGTTCGGCGACGAGGCTCTCGTGCGAGGGCAGGGTGTGCATGCCACGCATCGTAGCCCCGGCCGGGACAAGGCCGTAGCTCACGGAAAGCCCCTGTTCCGCCCGGGAGTTCGGGTGGTGTCCGGCGCCGCCCGTCCCTCGCGCCGGGCCGGTTCGCCG
Source organism: Streptomyces sp. NPDC020192 (assembly GCF_044388685.1). Lineage (NCBI taxonomy): Bacteria > Bacillati > Actinomycetota > Actinomycetes > Kitasatosporales > Streptomycetaceae > Streptomyces > Streptomyces sp. NPDC020192. The sequence continues at coordinate 145,554 of NZ_JBIRXG010000010.1, forward strand.
TGTGCCGGCCCGGCGGCGCGATCACGCGCAGCCGCCGTCGAAGAGGGAGCCGCCGCCGACCCGGTCCGCGACCCGAGGCGGGGCGCACGGCCCGGCCCGCGGCGCGCTGCCCGGCACGTGGGTCGCGGCGGCGTGGGCGCGGCCGACGTCGCGCGCGGCCGCCTGGCCGTGCTCGCCGCCGCGGCCCGCGGTCGCCGCGCCCGATGCCCCGCACCGGGGGCGGCCCCCGGGCGCGCCCCGCGCGTCTCCAGGGAGGCCGGACGATGACGACCCCTCGGCCCACCCGGTTCGTCGGCCCCGAGGACGGGGGTTTCACCGACGCCCGTGTCCTCGAGACCCGTCCGGTCCTCACCGACGTACCCCCCGAACTCGCCGACCGCTTCCCGCTGGTCGCCGTGCTCCGCGAGGCGCGGCGGCCCGCCGAGGCCGTCGTCCTGCGCGTCCGCGACCTGACGGCCCGTCATGGCCCGGCGGAGATACCCCTGGTCCTCAAGTGGTACCACCGGCTGCACGCCCCCGACCGGGACGTGGCACACGAACTGCGCCGGCTCGCCGAGGGCCCGGCCGCGCACGTGGAACGGCTCCTGGAGACCGGGGAGGCGCACGGACATCCCTGGCACCTGTACTGGTCGCACGGCGAGGAGACCCTGGAGAGGTACCGCGAGGACCACCCCGACGGCCTGCCCGCCGGGGCCGTCCCGGCCGTGGCGCGCCAGCTGTACGACGCCGTCACCACCCTGCACGAACAGGGCGTCGTCCACCGGGACATCACCCCCGACAACATCATGGTGCAGACCCGGCGCGGTGACACCCCCGACCTCGTCCTCGTCGACTTCGGCGCCGCCGTCCACCGGCCCGACGAGACATCGGAGCCCCGCACCGACTGGCGCGGCAAACCCCTCTACCTCGCGCCGGAGGCCGGACCGCTCAGGCAGACCGTCTCCGAGGCCGGGGACTGGTGGTCGCTCGGCATGATCGTCGCCGAACTCGCCCTCGGCAGGCACCCGATCGAGTTCCGCCGGGACGAGGAGGTGCTCTTCGAGATCGCCACGCACGACCCCGACGTCGGCGGCATCGCGGATCGCAGGACCCGGCTGCTCTGCGAGGGCCTGCTCACCCGCGCCCCGGAACACCGCTGGGGGGCCGACGAGGTGGGGGACTGGCTGGAGGGCCGGGACCCCGACGTCGCCCCGCGCACCGACGGGCCGGTCTTCCCCGACGACCCCGGGCGCCCCGCGATCGAGCCCTTCCCGTTCATGGGCCAGGAGTTCACCGGGACCGACCGGCTCGCCCTCCACCTGGACCAGAACCCCGCCGCGGCGGCCCGCATGCTGGCCGACGACCAGGACCGGGCCCAACTGGTCACCTGGCTCGGCCAGTTCGAGAACGCAGCCGACCGCAGCCCCGAGGAACGGGACCGGCTCAAGGGCCTGCGGGCCGCGCTGGCGCAGCGGCCGCCGTCCGTCGAGGACGTCGTACGGCTCCTGAACTGGCTCGGCCCCGGCCTGGACGCCTCCTGGCACGGAGCCGGCCTCGACGCGCCGGGCCTGCGCCGGCTGTGCCAGGGCGCCCGGGACGGACACGCCGAGGCCGTCGCGCTGATCCGGCAGCTGGCCGACCACCCCGAGATCCTCACCCACCTCGCCGAACGGCCGGGCGGCCGAGCACTGGACGAGACCGACCGCGCCTGGCGCGTGCTGCGGGCCCGCTGGGAGCCCACCGTACGGGAGCTGGAACGCGGCCGCCGGGGACGGGCGGCCCTCAGGCGCACCGTGGCCGTGGACGCCTGGCTGCTGCAACTGGCGCGCGAACCGGAGCGCACCCGCGGCCGGCTCACCGACCTGCTGCTGCGGGTGCGCGCGGAGTTCCCGGAGCGGGTGCCGTGGTTCGACGCGCTGCTGAACGCCCAGGACGACGACATCCGCCTCGTCGCCGCCCACCAGCTCACCGGCCGGGCGGCCGACGAGGCGCAGGCGCTCGGCGAACGGCGCGCCCACGAGGACTACGTGCGGCTCCTGGCGGCCGACCAGGACGGGCTGCTCGCCGTACTGCGCCGGCTGGACCGCCTGCCGACCCTGGGCTGGGCGCTGCTCGGCGCCACCGTCGTCACGGCACCCTGGACCTTCGTCATCGGCCTCGCCGACGTGTTCGGCCGCGCTTCCCAGGGGGCGGTCGTCACGGCCTGGCTGGAGGCGCTGCCCGCCGCCGCGTTCGTCTACGGGGTGGAACTGTGGACCGCCGTCTACATCGGCCCGCCCTTCTACCACCCCGACCGCTCGCTGGCGGGCCTGCTGATCCGCAGCGCGGAGCGCCCCGGCCGGCTCGCCCGGACCCGGGGCGGCCGCTGGGCCGGGGCGGCACTGCTCGCCCTCGCCGTCTTCCTCGGGTTCTACGCGATCGCCGAGGCCCCGTGGCTGTGGCCGCTCGCCGCGGCCGTCGCGGTCGCCGCGTGGAGCGTGCGCCGGGGCTGGGCATGGCGGCGCCTGCGGCGCGACCGCCGGGCCCGGCGGGTGGCCAACCGGCGCTCCGGGACAAGGATCGGGACACGGGCCGGGACACGGACCGACACGACAGGAGAACGGGCATGAGTTCGGGTCTCGCCTTCCCCACCATCCAGATGGTCGCACCGGCCGTGCAGTTCCCGCCGCCACCGCCGCCCGTCGACCCGCAGACGCTGCCGCACACCGGCCTGCTGCATCTGCACGACGCGGCGGCCGGCCACGTCGCCGGCGCGGCCGGGCACGCCGTCCACCACGCCACGGACGCGGCGCTCCAGGCGCTCGGCTCGCTCAGCGGCGTACTGCTCGTCGGACGGGCCGCCCTGCTCGGCACCCGGGTGCTCGCCGCGGCGGCGGTGCGGGCCGCGGAGGAGCAGCGGTGCCTCCAGCTCCAGCAGCAGGTGGCCGCCTCGGCCGCCGAGCAGTGGGAGGCCGCCGCCTTCGCCGCCGCCCGGATCAACGCCCGCAGACACGCCCTGCACGCCCGGGTGACGCGGGCCGCGCGCCACGGCGGCCCACCCGGACCCCCGCCCCGCCCCGACCTGCCGCCGCCGCTGACGCCCGTCGGGGAACAGCTCGGCGAACTGCGGCGCCAACTCGCCTACGCCGAAGAGGCGTTGAGATGCGCCGAGGAACGGCAGGCCGTGTGGGAACAGCAGCGGCTCACCGCCCGGCTGCGGCTGGACGAGGAGCAGGACGACGACTGGCAGCGCGCCCTGAGCGAGAGCAGGCAGCGCGCCCTGCTCCGGTTCACCGACGAGCGCACCGCCGACGCCGAGGCACGGCAGCCCGCCGCCCGGCGCGCCACCCCCGAGCCCCTCGACCCCGAGGGGGTCCGCCGGAGCGGCGCGGAGATCCTCGGCGAACTGGACCCGTACGCTCCTCCCGAGACCGCCGCACTCGCCGCACAGGCCGTCCGCAACGCCGTACGCCGTGCCGCCGACGACCCCCGCCGGGCGCGCCGCCACCTCAGCGAGGCACGCAAGTTCGTCCTGGACGCCGGAAACGAGGCCCGCGAGATGCGCGAGGCCCAGGAACGCGCCGCGCTGCAGTACGACTTCCTCGTCTACGAGACCCCCGAGGGCGCCGAGGACCTCCCCCCGGCCCCGGACGCGGTGGAGCTGCTCCGGCGCACCCTGGACGACGGCACCCCGCTGACCCAGCCCGAACGCAAGCTGGTGGAAGACCGCGTGACGGAGCGTCAGAAGATCCTGGAAGCGATCTACATCCGTACGCGGTGCGCCGACGCCGTGGCCGAGCTGTCGAGGCGCTACGGCGGCCGGGCCGGGGCGGGGCGTCCCGACGGGCAGGAGATCCGCCTGGACTGGACACCGGACGGCTGGGAGCCCGGACACTGGCTCAGGGCGAGCCTCGCCGACGGCACCCTGCGCGTGGCGACGATGTACCGGGGCACACCGGGGGAGCGGACACCCGAGCAGCGCGCCCTGGACGACGCCCGCTGTGCCGAGGCCCGCGAGCGGTTCGCCGAGTTCGAGGAGATCACCGGTGCGCTGGGACTGGACCTGGAGCTCACCGTCGAACACACCGAGGGGGCGCTGCCGGGCGTGCTGGGGGAGGACGCGTTCGTGGTCGACCAGCTGATCGCCGAAGCCGAACAGGCCGCCGGGCAGCAGCAGGACGTACGCCCGAACGCCGCCCGGCACCGGACCGTCGACGGCGACGAGCGCCGCCGAGCCGACGAGCGCCGCTGAGAGCGCATGGGGGAGGAACGATGGACCTGTCCAGGGAAGTCCTGTCCAGGGAACCGGAAGAGGCGGACCGGCTCCCGCCGTTCGCGGAGGAGCTGGTCGGAACGCTCGGCGTGCACGCGCAGTACGTCCTGCACGGCAACATCCGCGACCTGCACCTGGTGCGCCGGCGCGGCCGGGACCGCTTCCACCAGCTGCTCGACGTGCTGTGGAACCCGCTGCGGGAGAAGGGCTACGAGGCGCTGGTGCTGTGCGACCAGGTCAGCGGCTTCCGGGTCGCCCAGGTCGGCGAGGGCGCGGCCCGGGCGGCCGTGGAGGAACTGCTCCAGCGGCCCTGCGAGTTCCCCGGCCAGGGCCCGGCCGGGCGCCAGGCCGTACTGGAACAGCTGCGGGACATCACGGACGGCTGGGCCCGGCAGCGCGAGGAGAACCGGCAACGGCCGCTGCGGGTCGTCCTGGTGATCGACCACGCCTCCCGTCTGCTGGTCGATCCGTCCCGGCCGACCAACGACGAACGGGACTTCTTCCTCGGCTGCCTCAAACTCGCCCACGAGGCCAGGCCGTTGCCGTCCCTGCCCACCACCGCCGCGCTCGTGCCCGAAGGCCCGGGCCTGTTCAACCCGGTGATCTGGCTCGCCGAGGGGGAGCGGGACGTCCCCGGATGGCTGATCGCCGGCAGCGAGCGGATCCGCGCGGTCGCCGTACCGGAACCGGACGCCGACGAACGCACCACGATGGCCCGCCTCCTGCACGAGCGCTACGAGCGGTACCCGGGACGCGGCACCCGCGACGGCTCCGCCGCGCCCACCGGCACGGACCGGGAGGCGACGGCGCGGGCGGTCGGCGCGTTCGCCCGCGCCGCCTCCGGCCTGAGCCTGCGCGCCATGGAGGAGAGCGTGAAACTCGCCCGCTCCCGCGGACTGCCGTTCGCCGCCATGCCCGACGCCGTGCGGATCTACCGGCTCGGCGTGGAGAAGAACCCCTGGAGCCGCGACGAGATCCGCCGGCGCATCCTGCGCGGCGAGGACCCCCGCGACGAACGGTCCATCCCCAGCCGGGTACTGGGACAGGAGGCGGCCGTCGCGATGACCCTGGACATCCTCAAGCGGGCCGCGCTGGGGCTGTCCGGGGCGCAGGCGACCAGCCCCGGACACCGGCCGCGCGGTGTGCTGTTCTTCGCCGGGCCGACCGGAACCGGCAAGACGGAACTGGCCAAGGCCGTGGCCTCCGTGCTCTTCGACAGCGACCAGGCGTATCTCCGCTTCGACATGAGCGAGTTCTCCGCCGCGCACTCAGCCGACCGGCTCGTCGGTGCGCCCCCGGGCTACGTCGGTTACGAGGCGGGCGGCGAACTCACCTCCGCCGTACGGGAGAACCCCTTCCGCGTCATCCTCTTCGACGAGATCGAGAAGGCCGACAAGGGGATCCTCGACAAGTTCCTGCAGGTGCTGGAGGACGGCAGGCTCACCGACGGGCAGGGCGTCACCACCTACTTCAGCGAGTGCGTGCTCATCTTCACCTCCAACCTGGGCGTGCAGCGCACGGACCCGGAGACCGGGGAACGCGAGTGGATCGTCGAACCCGGCACGCCGTACAAGGAGTTGGAGGCCACCGTCAAGGACAACGTGAAGAAGCACTTCGAGCAGGTCATCGGCCGGCCGGAGCTGATGAACCGGATCGGCGGCAACGTCGTCGTCTTCGACTTCATCTCCGACGACGTCGCCGAGGAGATCTTCACGCTCCAAGTCCACAACATCCAGCGGCAGTTGGTGCAGGGCCACCGACTCGACCTCCGCATCGAGGACAAGGCCCGGCGGGCGCTGCTGGATCACTGCACCCGGGACAAGTGGAACGGCGGCCGCGGCATCGGCATGGTGCTGGAGACCCATCTGATCAACCCGCTCGCCCGGGAACTGTTCGCCGCGTCCGACCTCGGACCCGGCAGCACGGTCGTGGTGACGGACGTACGGGAGGCCGACAGCGGCCGGGTGGACACGACGGTGGTCCTGAAGAAGGGAGGGATCCTTGACGGAGGTAAGCGACTGGGATGATGACGACTGGGATGTCGACGTTGCCGCGCCCCCCGTCCGCCCGCTCCGTCCGCCCGCCCCGCCGTCCGTCGGCCGGCGGTGCCCGAGGTGCGGCGCGGTGGTCCCCACCGGTACGCGCGCGTGCCCCGTATGCCTGTCCCCGCCCGCCGCACCGGGCGGGGAGGCCGGCCCGGGTCCGCGGCCGGAGCGGCTGGCGGGCGGAGTGCTGCGGCTGGTGTTCCCCGGCGGCGGCCGGCATCTCGACGTGCCGCGGGGCGGGGAGCTCCGGCTCGGCCGCGACGGCACCTGGGCCCCCGAGGCGGCGGCGCTGCTGGCCGATGAGGAGACGGTCTCGGCCCGGCACGCCACCGTCGTGCACACCGCGGACGGGGCGGCCTGGGTGAGCGAGGTCGCGCAGGGCGCCACCAACGGCACCCGCGTCAACGACCGGGTCCTGGGCCCGGACGGCTCCGCCCGCCTGCGCAACGGCGACCGGGTCGGACTGGGCCCCCGGGTCTGCTTCGTGGTCCGCGGCGTCGCACAGGAGCCGGCGTCGGAACCGGCAGGGCCGGCCGGCTGAGCACCGTAACTGTACGGGGCTCAGCCCTGCCCGCTCCCCAGCGCGCCGACCGCGGCGCGGGCCGCCTTGATGGCGCCCTGGTTGATCTCGTCCGTACCGGGGGCCTTCTTCGTGTCGAAGTCGCTGCCGTTGTAGGTGACGATCACCAGGGCGTTGGAGACCCGGACCATCACCACGCCCTCGCGAGTCTGCTGCTTGTCCTCGGTGGTGAGGTTCACGACGGAGTAGGCGCTGTTCCCGAGCCCCGGCACGGCCCCGCCGCCGCTCTTCTCGGTGACCCGCTGCTGGTACTCCCGCTCGGCCTCCTGCTCCGACTGGCCGATCTCGAACGACACGTCGAGCCAGCGGTAGGAGTACCCCTTCAGCGCGTTCCAGGAGCAGGTGCGGCGCAGCGTGGTGTCCGTCGACGGGATCTCCTTGCCTTCCGCCTTCGCCCCGGGCACCAGGGCCGTGACCGTGGCCGCGGGCACGCTCGCGCAGGGCGTGGGCGCGGTGCTGTACGCCTTCGACACGGCGGTGGACGACGGGTCGGCGGAGGAGGACTGGGTGGGAGTCTTCTGGGCGGCCGGGGAGCCGGCGGCGGCGGGCGGCGCGGCGGGACCGGACGTCAGCGCCCAGCCGGCACAGGCGAGGACGGCGACCGGGGTGATCCGCGCGGTGAGGGCGAGCGGCAGAGGAAGAGAACGCACGGCGCACTTCTCGTGGGGGAGGCGGTGGGGAAGGGGTCCGCATGGTGGACGGGGGACGTCAGTGTCACACGAGTGTCGGTGGGGCGGAAGTGCCAACGCGCTGCGTACCCGGGCGGTCACGACAGCGCGTTCACGACGTACCGCTCTGCCCGTTATGTACCTCCAGCCACCGGCGGGCGCCGACCTCGCTGGGGTACTCGCGGACGGTGAGGGAGGCCAGGAACCAGCCGACGCACCACGCGGCGAACGCGGGCAGGACCGGCGCCGCGAGCAGCAGGAGGACGAGGCCCGCGCGAGACCAGTACCGAGCGCGGCCGGCCTCGCGGCGCTTGGCCGCCCGGAATCCGTCGGGCGTGGGCGGGTCCAGCAACTGCCTGCGCAGGTCCCGGCGCTGCTTGACCCATCCCAAGGCGAGGGTCACACAGGAGGCGATCACCTGCGCCATGTCCCAGATCCGGCGCGGCCCCGGCGGCAGGTCGCTGCGCGGGGCGCCCAGATAGAGCCTGAGCGCGATGGAGCAGAAGAAGGCCAGGACGGTGAGCAGGAAGAGGGCGCTGAAGGTACGGCGCAGCCAGTAGCGCGGTCCGCGCCGGTACCACGTCGTGCCGAGCCCCTGGAGGGACGGGATGTCGGTCGGCGTCATGTTCCGGTGGAGTGCTCCTCGAGCCAGCGACGGGCGCCGACTTCGCTGGGGTACTCGCGGACGGTGACCCAGGCGACCAGCCAGCCGACGACCCACGCGGCGAACGCGGGCATGACAGGAGCGGCGAGTATCACGAGCCCGCGACCCACGGCGATCAGGCCCGGGACGCGCCTGTTGTGGTCGCGCTTGGCCTGGAGGGTCTCTCCGGGAGTGGGGGGATGCCGAAGCGCCTCGCGGTGGCCCCGGCGTTGCTGCGTCCAGCCCCACACCAGGGCCGCCACGGCCGCCACCACCTGCGCGCCGTCCCACACGACACGCACGGAGGGGGGCAACAGGTCGCGGAACCCCGAGTACAGCCCCAGCGCGAAGACGCAGAACATGGCCAGAACGAGGACCATGAAGACGGCCGTACGGGTGCGGCACAGCCAGTAGAGCGCGCCACGCTTGTACCAGGTTCTGCCCAGCTTCGGCAGGGAGGGAACAGGCACCGAGAACCCGGGGGCGGGGGCCTCAGAAGATGCTTGTGACGCCATGCCAGACATCCTTCAACAGTCGCTTCCCATCGTGATAAACCCCCGTGGCGACGTGCCCGGTGCCGGTCAGCACGCCGCCGACCACCCCGTGGTCGTGAATGTCCTCGCTCCAGTGCTCGTGCAGCGAGTGGTCGATGATGCTGGTCGAGACGAGCACCGCTCCCACACCCACCGCCGCCACCGCGGCGGCCGGTGCCTCGGCCGGAAGGAGAGCGCTCGCCACCACCGCTCCCGCGACCAGACCACCGACGTTGGCTCCCTCGTCGGTGGCGACGGAGCGTTGCCAGGACCAGCCCTTGTCATGGTCGTCCTTGGCCTCGAGCAGGCCGCAGGCGCCGGCCGCGGCTACGTCCAGGACCGGCAACTCCCTCAAGGCGTCCGGCAGTGCCTCGATGCCCTTGCCCAGGCGCAGAGCGTCCGCTGCGTCGGCCAGCTTGACGTTCAGGGCGCGGTCGTACGGCAGCTTGCTGCTGTAGTCGGCCCGTGCGATGGCTTCTTCCAGCGAGTCGACCTTGGTGACCGCGTCCCGGTAGGCACTCTTGGCGGGCAGATCGTCGGGCATCGTCCGGCCCTGTTGCTGGAACACCTTGCGTTCGGCGCGGAGTTGCTTCTTGGCGGCCTGCGCCTCGGCCTTGGCCGCGTCGATCTGCGCGCGCGCCTTGTCACCCTCTGCCCGGGCGTCCTCGGCGTCATAGGCGTACAGGCCGCGCAACGCGTCGTAGAGGGTGACCTTGTCCCCCTGGGACACCGAGTCGTCCTTCGACGTCGCCTTGTCGTACAGCCCCTGCAACTGTTTCGCCGCCACCAGCCGCGCATGCTGCGCCGTGTGCAGGATCTCGTTGCGGGCCTTGGTGTACTCGTTCATCGCGGAGACGGCCTTCTGATCGTCCGCGCTCGGTGGACTCGCCGTCATGATCGGCAGCGGCGCGCCCGTCGCGTCCGTGGCCACGCCCTTGCGGGCCGCGACGTGCTGAGCGTTCTGCAGGGACGTCTCGCACGTGGACAGCGCGTCGGCGAGCGTCTCGAGGATGTCGCCCGCCGCGTGCACCAGCTCGGCGAAGCCACCGGCGGCCACCGCGTCCTCGTTCCACTTGCCGCGGAAGGCCTCGGCTGCGTCGCCCTTCCAGCTCGCGTCGTCCACGAGTTTGTCCACGGCACGACTGAGTGGCTTGACGATGCCGTCCAGCTTGTCCTTGGCGTTCTTGTACGTCTCGGCCATCGTGCGCAGTCCGCCGATGTCACCGCCGACCCAGCTGTCGCTCATCAGCCCTCATCCGGCATCAGGTCCTGGAACACGCCGTGGACGTCCACGTCGTGTCGGTGGAAGGAGTCGCGCGCGTAGGCGGCCTTGTCGCCGTGGTCGTCCATCCGGTCCGCGAGAAGGCCGTGCAGGCCGATGATGAGATGGGCAATCTCCTTGATCGCCGAATCGAGCCCCGCGTCACCGCCGCTCACCACGGGCGGCGCCACATCGTTGTGCAGCTTGCGGTAATCGCCGGCCTCGTCGTGGAAGGTGTTCGCCAACGTGGACAGATCGCCGTACACGACCTTGAAGTCGGCCGTCATCGACGCACCTCCTGCGCGTAGGCGGCCAGGTCCTCCGGCTGCCAATGGGGTTCTGCGGGTGCCGCGCTCGGGTCCAGCAGGACAGTGACGCCCTGTTCCCGCACCCCCTCGGCAAGGGGGCCGAGCGAGGTGGCCACCCACGGCTGTGCCTCGCCGAGCGCGGCGACCAGGTTCTCCGGTGAGGTGAACGCGAAAGCCACGGTGCCGTGCGCGGGATGGTCGAAGAGCTCGAAGACGACGAAGGGCACCCGCGCCGGGCGGCCGTCCGTGCCCGTGCCGGCGACGGACCTCGGATGCGCCGGTACGAACACCGGCGTGTGATAGGCGGGCACGCCCGGCTTGGGGCGCGGCTGGTCGTCCGTGAGTGGTGGCGCGGCCGGCGCGGACTCGACGAGGTCCAGCAGCGCGGAGCGGAGCGGCTGTGGGGCCGGATCCGGAAGGCCCGCCGCGGCCGGTGCTCCTGCCGGGCTCGGCTCGATGAAGTCGTGCAGCCGTGAATGTATCGGCGCCCCCACCGCCGTCACCTCTTCCCCGTTGCGTTGCGTGTGGCCGTTCGGGCCCGACCACGTTAGCCAGGGGGCAACGGGGCAAATCCGGCTATGTCGGGGTGCCGGAGCCGACGTACACGGAACTCATACGACCGTTTGGTCCAGGGGAGAGCACTCCTTGACCTGTTGCTGAACCGGTGATTCCGGTCGGGCCGCCGGCTACGGCACTCTGGCCGTCCACTCGGGGGTCGTGAACTTCGTCCGCGTCAGCTCCTCGGCCCGCGCCAGCTCCTCGTCCGTGATCTTGCCCCGCACCAGCCCGTACCGCGCGCGGAACGACTCGATCATCCGGTCGATGACCGCCTCGCGGGGCAGCCCGGTCTGCCGCCGCAGCGGGTCCACTCGCTTCTTCGCGCTCCGCGTCCCCTTGTCCGACAGCTTCTCCCGCCCGATGCGCAGCACCTCGACCATCTTGTCGGCGTCGATGTCGTACGACATGGTCACGTGGTGCAGTACGGCCCCCGGGCCTCCACCCGGACCCACGATCCGCTTCTGCGCCGCGCCCGCGATCTTGCCCTGGTCGGTCGCGATGTCGTTCAGCGGCTGGTACCAGGCCCGGATCCCCATGTCGCCGAGGGCGCCGAGCACCCAGTCGTCCAGATAGGCGTAGCTGTCCTGGAAGGACAGGCCCTGCACGAGGGAGTCGGGCACCGACAGCGAGTAGGTGATCGTGTTGCCCGGCTCCACGAACATCGCGCCGCCGCCGGAGATCCGCCGCACCACCTCGATGCCGTGCCGCGCGGCGCCCTGCGGGTCCACCTCGTTGCGCAGCGACTGGAAGCTGCCGATGATCACCGCCGGGGCGCCCCACTCCCACACCCTGAGTGTCGGCGGGCGGCGGCCCGCGGCGACCTCGGCGGTCAGCACCTCGTCCAGCGCCATGTGCAGCGCGGGCGGCTGCGGGCTCTCGTGGATCAGCTGCCAGTCGTAGTCCGTCCAGTCCGTGGCGTGCGCGAGCGCCCGGCGCACCGCGATGCCGACGCCCTCCGAGGTCAGGCCGTACATCACGGTCCCCTCGGGCACTGCCGCGTCGATCCGCGCGGCCAGCCCCGCCGCGTCGGTGTCCGCCGGGGCGCCCTCCAGCGCGCGGTTCACGGCGTCCAGCGCCTCGTCCGGCTCCAGGAAGAAGTCGCCCGCAACGCGCACGTGCCGCAGCACGCCGTCCTCGGCCTCCACGTCCACGACGACGAGCTTGCCGCCGGGCACCTTGTACTCGCCGTGCACTTCCCGGACCTCCGTTCCTCCCGCCGTCCCGCCCTCCGTACGAGATCAACGGCCCGGCCACCCGCCCTGTTCCCCCACGGGTGATCACGTGCGTACGATCACCCGTTCGAATGTCGCATCGCAGCAACGGCCGGTCCACCAGGAATCGGTGGCTGGGGCCTGCCAGGGTCGTTCGTGCGTACGCCTGGTGGCTCACCTGGGCAGCCATCGCGCTGACGACCCGCGGGCTCATCCGGTACTCCGGGCCGGCACCGTTCCCGAACCGTTGGTGTGCCTGCGGTTCAGACCGTCTTGATCGTGCCGCTGTCGATGACGTAGTTGACGCCGGTGATGTTTCCGGCCACGTCGGACAGGAGGAACGCGATCAGGGCCGCCACCTCTTCGGGTTCGGTCATGCGGCCGGTCGTGACGTTCTGGCCTTTCACGAGTTGCTGGACGAATTCGGCGAGGCTCATGCCGGCCGCGGCGGCCCACTCGCTGACCGGGCCGTTGGGGTCCTGAGAGCCGCCTTGGCGGAGGCGAAGGCGACCGGGAAGCCCCCCGGCATCAAGGGGTCGCCATCGCCGGCGCCACCGGCGGCCTCACCTCCGGACTCGTCGTGGCTGCCGCCGGCTACCCCGTCCTCGCCCTCACCGGCGGCGTCCTCGCCCTCGCCGTGCTCCCGGCCATCGCCGCCACCGCGAGCAGCCGGTGAGTGTCCCACCCCGTGTTTCCGATGACGCATCATGTGGAGTGCGTGGCGACCTCAGAACGCTCACCGGACCGACCGACGTGGGTAAACAGCGAGGTGAGAGATGCAGTTCACGACCCGACCCACCCTCCAGGGCACCTTCGGCATGGTGTCCTCCACGCACTGGCTGGCCTCGCAGTCGGCGATGGCGGTGCTGGAGGACGGCGGCAACGCCTTCGACGCCGCCGTGGCCGGGGCGTTCGTGCTGCACGTGGTGGAGCCGCACCTGAACGGGCCGGCCGGCGAGGTGCCGATCCTGCTCGCCCCGGCGGGCGGCGGCGTGCGCGTGCTGTGCGGACAGGGCGTGGCCCCGGCCGGCGCCACCGTCGCACACCACCGGGGCCTGGGGCTGGATCTCGTCCCCGGCACCGGGCCGCTCGCGGCCGCCGTGCCCGGCGCCTTCGACGCCTGGCTGCTGCTCCTGCGCGACCACGGCACGAAGACGCTCGACGACGTCCTGAAGTACGCCGTCGGATACGCCGAACACGGGCACGCGCCCGTGGAGAAGCTCGGCGCGACCGTGGAGAGCGTACGGGAGCTGTTCGAGACGGAATGGACGTCGTCGGCCGAGGTGTATCTGAACGGCGGCCGATCACCCCGGCCCGGTGAGCTCTTCCGCAACCCCGCCCTCGCCGCCACCTGGAAGCGGCTGCTCGCCGAGACCGCCGGCGCGGGCGACCGGGAGGCGCGGATCGACGCCGCACGCGCGGTGTGGCGCACCGGCTTCATCGCCGAGGCCCTGCTGCGCCAGTCCCGGCGGCCCACCCTGGACACCAGCGGCGAACGCCACACCGGCACGCTCACCGAGGACGACCTCGCCGGCTGGTCGGCGCGCTACGAGACCCCGGTGACGTACGACTGGCACGGCTGGACCGTGTGCAAGGCCGGCCCGTGGAGCCAGGGCCCGGTCCTGCTCCAGCAACTCGCCCTGCTTCCGGACGAGTTGCCCCCGTACGGCTCCGCCGAGTACGTCCATCTGCTGATCGAGAACTGCAAGCTCGCCATGGCCGACCGCGAGGCCTGGTACGGCGACGCAGCCGACGTGCCGCTTGCCGAGCTGCTGTCGGACGACTACAACGCCGCCCGGCGTGCCCTCGTCGGCGAGAAGGCCTCGTACGACCTGCGGCCCGGCAGCCCCGGCGGACGCACCCCGCGGCTGCCCGCGCAGGCATACGCGCGCGTGGAGACCGGGGGGCCCGGCTTCAACCCGATGGGCGCGGGCGAGCCGACCGTCGCCGAGTTCCCCGGTGAGCCGCAGGCCGCCGCCGACGGCACGACCCGCGGCGACACCTGCCACCTGGACGTCGTCGACCGCTGGGGCAACATGATCGCGGCCACGCCCAGCGGCGGCTGGCTGCAGTCCAACGCGGTCGTGCCCGAGCTGGGCTTCCCGCTCGGCACGCGCCTGCAGATGACCTGGCTGGAGGAGGGCCTGCCGAACTCCCTCACCCCGGGCCGCCGCCCCCGTACCACCCTCACCCCGTCCCTCGCCCTGCGCGACGGCGTACCGGTCCTGGCCTTCGGCACACCGGGCGGCGACCAGCAGGACCAGTGGCAGCTGCACTTCCTGCTCGCCGCCACGCTGCGCGCCCCCGTCCGCGGCGGCCTCGACCTCCAGGGCGCCATCGACGCCCCGAACTGGCACAACGACAGCTTCCCCAGCTCCTTCCACCCGCGCGGCCGACGACCCGGCAGCGTGACCGTGGAGTCCCGCACGGACGCCGCCGTGATCGAGGAGCTGCGGCGCCGCGGCCACGACGTCACCGTCGGCCCCGACTGGTCCGAGGGCCGTCTGTGCGCGGTGGCCCGGGACCCGGAGACCGGCGTGCTCTCGGCGGCGGCCAACCCGCGCGGGATGCAGGGGTACGCCGTCGGCCGGTGAACGGTGGGTACGACCCCTGTTCTTCATCCCGATTCCACCCGGTGTGCACCGGAGGGGCGGGGATTGTCAGTGGGGCATGCTCTCATGGACACATGCTCGAAGAGACGGAAACCATCGAAGAGTTTCTCAGCCACTGCTCGGCCGACGTGGAGGAAGCGGTGCGCAAGGCCGCCGCGGCCGAGATCCTGCCCCGCTTCCGCCGCCTCGCCGCGGACGAGGTGGACCAGAAGAGCGGACCGCACGACCTGGTGACGGACGCCGACCGGCTCGCCGAGAAGCGGCTCACCGAGGCGCTCGGCGCCCTGCTGCCCGGCTCGGTCGTGGTCGGCGAGGAGGCGGTGCACGCCGACCCGGCGACGTACCGGGCGCTCCAGGGCGACGCGCCGGTCTGGATCGTCGACCCGGTCGACGGCACCCGCCAGTTCGTGCACGGCGACGACGGGTTCTGCACCCTGGTCGCGCTCGCCCACCGGGGCGTCGTCCTGGCCTCCTGGACCTATGCCGCCGCGCGCGGCCAGATGGCCACCGCGGTCCGCGGCCGGGGGGCCTTCCTCGACGGCGAGCGGCTGTTCGCGGGCCCGCCCGCGCCCGGCCGGGACCTCGTCGTCGCCACGTCCCACCCGGACTACACCACCGACGCGGAGAAGCGCTCGCTGCGCCGCCTGTGGACCGACGGGCTGGCCCCCCGCCCGTGCGGCTCGGCGGGCCTGGAGTATCTCGCCATCGCCCGGGGCGAGTTGGACGCCGTCGCCTTCTCCTGGGAGGCCGCCTGGGACCACGCGGCCGGTCTGCTCCTGGTCGAGGAGGCGGGCGGCGCCCACCTCACCCGCGACGCCGAACCGTTCCGCATCACGGGCGCCAACGCCCTGCCCTTCACCGCGGCCCGCGACACCGCGACCGCCGAACGCGTGGTCCGCCTCCTGCGCACACAGGCCTGATCCCCGCCCGCACCCCCGTGCCAAGGGAATGTCAGTCCCCCGGCATATCCTGATCTCCACTGGCCGTCGGCTGACGAAGGGGTCCGAAGGTGCCGTCGATGCTCGATGCGGTCGTGGTGGGTGCGGGGCCGAACGGGCTGACCGCTGCCGTGGAGCTGGCCCGCCGCGGCTTCTCCGTGGCGCTGTTCGAGGCGAAGTCCACCATCGGCGGCGGCGCCCGTACCGAGGAGCTGACCCTGCCCGGCTTCCGGCACGACCCGTGCTCGGCCGCCCACCCCCTCGGGATCAACTCCCCGGCGTTCCGCGCCCTGCCCCTCGAGCGCTACGGCCTTCAGTGGCTGCACTCCGAGCTGCCGATGGCGCATCCCTTCCTGGACGGCAGCGCGGCCGTGCTGTCCCGGTCGGTGGCCGAGACGGCCGCCTCCTTCGGACCGCGCGACGCGGGGGCGTACCGCAGACTGGTCGAGCCGTTCCTCGCCCACTGGGACACCCTCGTACGGGACTTCATGTCCCTGCCCCTGACCGCGCTGCCGCGCGACCCCGTCACCCTGGCCCGCTTCGGCCTGGCCGGCCTGCCCCCGTCCACATGGCTGATGCGCCGCTTCAAGGACGAGCGGGCCAAGGCCCTCTTCGCGGGCCTGGTCGCGCACGTCATCGCGCCGCTCGGTGGTATCGCCACCGGCGCCGTCGGCCTGGTCTTCGCGCTGTCCGCGCACGCCCGCGGCTGGCCGGTGCCGCGCGGTGGCTCCCAGGCGATCTCCGACGCCCTCGCCGGGTATCTCACCGACCTGGGCGGCGCGGTGCACACCGACTACGAGGTCAAGCGGCTGGACGACCTGCCGCCCGCGCGCGCGTACGTCTTCGACACCTCACCCACCGCGCTCGCCCGCATCGCCGGCTTCGGCGACACGTATGCCCACTACCGGTACGGCCCCGGCGTCTTCAAGATCGACTACGCGCTGGACGGCCCGGTGCCCTGGACCGCGCCCGAGGCGCGCGTCGCCACCACCGTCCAGGTCGGCGCGAGCCGGGCCGAGATCGGCACGGCCCTGCGCGCCGCCTCCCGCGAGGGCCGCGCCCCCGACCGGCCGTTCATGATCACCGTGCAGCCCAGCATCGCCGACCCCACGCGCGCGCCCGAGGGCAAGCAGGTCTTCTGGGCGTACGGCCATGTTCCGGCCGGCTGGTCCGGCGACCTCACCGACGCCCTGGAACGCCAACTGGAGCGCTTCGCCCCCGGATTCCGCGACCGCGTGCTCGCCCGCGCCACCGCCGGCCCCGCCGAGCTGGCCGCCCGCAACGCCAACTACGTCGGCGGTGACATCGCCTGCGGCGCGGCCTCCGGACTTCAGCTGCTGCTGCGCCCCAGACTGTCCCTGTTCCCTTACCACACGCCCCATCCGGCCGTCTTCATCTGCTCCTCGGCCACTCCGCCGGGACCCGGTGTGCACGGCATGTCGGGGCACAACGCGGCCAAGGCCGTCTGGCGGAGACTGAGACAGACATGACCAGCATCACCCTCGTCCAGGGCGACATCACCCGACAGAGCGCCGACGCGATCGTCAACGCCGCCAACTCCTCACTGCTCGGCGGCGGAGGAGTGGACGGCGCGATCCACCGCCGTGGCGGCCCCGCCATCCTCCAGGAGTGCCGCGCCCTGCGTGCCTCCCGCTACGGCAAGGGCCTGCCCACGGGTCAGGCCGTCGCCACCACGGCGGGTGATCTGGACGCCCGCTGGGTCATCCACACGGTGGGCCCGGTGTACAGCGAGAGCGAGGACCGCTCCGAGCTGCTCGCCTCCTGCTACCGCGCGTCCCTGAAGGTCGCCGACGAACTCGGCGCCCGCACGGTCGCGTTCCCGGCCGTCTCCACCGGCGTGTACCGGTGGCCGATGGACGACGCGGCACGGATCGCCGTGGAGGCGGTACGCAGCACCCCGACCGCCGTCGAAGAAGTGCGGTTCGTGCTGTTCGACGAGCGCGCGTACGCCGCGTTCGCCCAGCATGTGCGGGCTTGCTGACGCACTGTCAACCGGCATATTTCCGGAACGGACTCCTGGTGGTCACCCGCAGGACACAATCAGCCTGTGGAACAGGGGTGTTGGGGTGTTCCGCGGTGCACAGGTTCACCTAAGTGAGTGATAGCATCCCCGCGTCTGTGACCTTGGTCCCTCTCGGCTCAGGCGCCGCGGAAAACGCTCTCAGCCCGGGTCGGACGTGGGTCGAGTCGTGCCCCACCGGTCGTGCCACCGGCTCCCGGTGCCCGTCCGTCAACGGCCGCAGGCTACCCGCCAGGAAAGGTTTCCATGATTCGAGACGTACTTGTGTGGTGCCTGGTTGCCGTGACGGCGATCACGCTCGTCGCGGCCGTGGCCCTCAGTCGTCGCAACAAGGCCATCGCGGCGAAGAAGGCCCGGGCCGAGGCCGCCCTCACCCAGAGACTGATCGAGGCCGACGCCCAAGCCGCCGCCTTACGAGCGGAGTTGCACCAGCACCGGACCGAGCACGACAAGACCATCCAGCAGGCCGAGGAAGCGGCCGAGGACAGCACGAAAGCCGTCCTCAAGGGCTCCGCGCGCTTCCTGCAGAGCCTCGCCGCCGAGCAGTTGGCGCTGCTGGAGGAGATCCAGCGCAAGTACGGCGGCCACTCCGTGCTGGGCGATCTGCTCGAAGTCAGCCACGCCAACGCGCAGATGGCGCGCAAGGCACAGGGCATCGCGGTCATGTGCGGTGCGCCGCTGGGCCGTCGTAACCGTGCCGCGAGCGTGTACGACGTGGTGCGCAGCGCGCAGGGGCAGATCCGTAACTTCCGGCGCGTCGAGATCATGCAGCAGACCGGACTCGCGCTGAAGGCGTCCGCGGTCTCGCCGGTCGCGCTCGCCGTCGCCGAACTGCTGGACAACGCCGCGAGTTTCTCGCAGACGGGCTCGCCCATCGAGGTGACGTTCCAGCGGGTGCAGAAGAACCTGTGCATCGTCATCGACGACGCCGGTGTCGGCATGAACGACGAGGAGCGGCAGAAGGCCACCGTCCTGCTCTCCGGTGACTACCGCCCGCGGCTGTCGCAGCTGGGCAACCAGCCGAAGTTCGGCTTCCCGGTGATCGGCCTGCTCGCGCAGCAGTACGGGTTCCGGGTGGACGTCACCGGTGTCTCCCGCTACGGCGGCGTGCGTGCGGTCGTCCTGCTGCCGGAAGAGCTGTGGACCGAGGAGGAGACCGCACCGGTCGTGGATGTCCAGGAGACCGGCGTCCGCGGCGCCGTGGGCCGGCCCGAGCCGGTGACGCGTACCAAGCACGGCCTGCCCCGGCGCGGCGCCCGCCAGGTGCCCATCGCCAGTGTCCCCGACCACGACGAAGACACCGCGTCGCTCACCGTGCCGCCCGCCGAGTCGGTGGAGCAGGCCGGGCGTGCGGCCGGGCGGAGCCTCGGCGCCTTCCAGCGCGGCACGCTCTCGGGCCGTAACCTCGCCGCGGCCCCGTCCGAAGGGTCGGATGAGGCATGACCGCCGACCTGTCGTGGATGCTCGAGGACATCGTGGCCAACGTGCCCAAAGCACGCCACGCGGTCCTGCTGTCCGCGGACGGCCTGCCGCGCGGGGCGACCGAGGGCATGGACCCGAAGGACGTACGGACGATATCCGCCGCCATGGCGGGCATGCAGTCGCTCAGCCGGGCCACCTCCCATTTCGCCGGACCGGGCGAGGACCGGGAGTGGAACCAGACGATCATCGAGTTCTCGCACGGCTGGATCTTCCTCATCGGCGCCGGGCAGGGGGCCTATCTGGCGGCGGCCGCCGCGCCCGACGTCGACATGCAGCAGATCTCCTTCCGGATGCACCGGCTCGTCGCCCGGCTCGGCAACAACCTCACCTCGCCGCCCCGGGTGCACGCGGAGGACGCCGGGGAGCGGCCCGGGCAGCCCCGCGCGGACCAGCAGACGGGGCGGGGCACCGGGATCCCGATCGCCGACCTCGACGAGGTGATCGGCCAGGTGCGCGGCGCCCGGCACGCCGTCCTGCTGGGCGCCGACGGCCTGCCGCGCGGTGCGACCACGGGCATGAGCCAGGACCTCGCCGACACCATCTCGGCGGCGATGACCGGCATCCACGCCTACAGCCGCGCCACCGCGCAGTTCGCCGGGCCGCTCAAGGAGGCCCACTGGCGGCAGACGGTCATCGAGTTCCAGCACGGGTGGATCTTCCTGATCTCGGCCGGCCACGGCGCCTTCCTGGCCGCTGCGGCCCAGCACGACGCCGACATCGAGGAGTTCACCACGCGTCTGCATCAGGTCGTCCCGCACCTGAGCGGAAACCCGGCACCGCGTGGGGAGGCGAGCCGCGCATGACCCGTGAGCCGGAGGAGGAACTGGAGCTGACCTCCGCCTTAGTCCCGCTCTTCGTCATCACGAACGGGCGTTCCCTGCCCCCGGAGCACGCCTACGAGCGGACGACCCTGGTGTCCGCGAGCGAGGACGCCTTCGCGTCGGCGCGCACGCTCTCCCCGGAGGCCCGTCAGGTCCTGGACCTGGTCAAGGACGGTTTCCTGTCCGTGGCCGAGGTCGCCGCCCACACCCGTCTGCCGCTGGGGATCGTCCGGATCCTGCTGGCGCAGATGGAGGACAACGGTCTGATCGTCGCGCGGAAACCCGTTCCCCGCGCCGAGCGTGTCGACCGAGAAGTGCTCAGCGCCGTGCTCGACGGCCTCAAAGCCCGATTCGGAGCGTGATTCGTGTACCTGGATTCAGGTGTCCGCACCGCGGTGAAGGTCCTCGTGGTGGGGCACTTCGGGGTCGGGAAGACCACGTGCATCGGAAGCATCTCCGAGATCGAGCCGCTGCGGACCGAGGAGGAGATCACCGAGGCCAGCGAGGGCTTCGACGACCTGTCGGGTACCCCCGACAAGACCACCACCACGGTCGCCATGGACTTCGGCCGCCTCACCATCTCCGACGAAGTGGTGCTGTACCTGTTCGGCACGCCCGGACAGGAACGCTTCAAGGAGATGTGGGAGGAGCTGTCCCGGGGCGCCCTTGGCGCACTGGTCCTCGTCGACCCCGAGCGGCTCTCCGACTCCTTCCCCATCCTCGACCTGGTCGAGCGGTTCGGACTGACGTACGCCATCGGCGTCAACCACTTCGAGGGGATGCCCAGTTACCCGCTCGCGGAGGTACGGGAGGCGCTCAACCTGTCCGCGGACACGCCCGTCGTCCCCTGCGACGTACGCGACGAGCAGTCCTCGGCGCACGCCCTCATCACCCTCGTGCGCCACCTTCTGTCCCTCATCGACTAGGAGCCACCCTCCATGCAGCAGCGACCCGGCATACAAGGGCCACCCCCCGGCTGCCCCGCGCACGGCAACCCCCAGCTCTACGGCCCGCAGTTCGGCTCCGACCCCGACGCGGCCTACGCCTACCTGCGCGCCCTCGGCCCGAGCGCCCCCGTCGACATCGCGCCGGGGGTGGAGGTCGAGCTGGTCACCAGCTACGACGCCGCCCTGTACATCCTGCAGAACCCGGCGTCGTTCGTCCGGGACTCGCGGCGCTGGAACGCGCTCAACGAGGGCCGGGTCCCCGAGGACAGCCCGGCGCTGCCGATGATGGGCTACCGGCCCAACGCCCTGTTCAGCGACGGCGCCGCGCACGCCCGGCTGCGCCAGGCCGTCACCGACAGCCTCGCCACCGTCAACGAACTGCAGCTGGTACGGCAGACGCAGGCGTCCGCCGACTATCTGATCAGCCGGTTCAGCTCCGAACGGCTCGGCCAGGCCGAGCTGATGGCCGAGTACGCCCAGCCGCTGCCGCTGCTGGTCTTCAGCGAACTCTTCGGCTGCCCGCCCGAGATCGGCGACCGCGTCATCACCGGCATCACCGGCATCTTC
Organism: Streptomyces sp. NPDC020192; assembly: GCF_044388685.1. Taxonomy (NCBI): domain Bacteria; kingdom Bacillati; phylum Actinomycetota; class Actinomycetes; order Kitasatosporales; family Streptomycetaceae; genus Streptomyces; species Streptomyces sp. NPDC020192. The sequence continues at coordinate 167,000 of NZ_JBIRXG010000010.1, forward strand.
TCCGGCACGCCGGGCGCCGACCAGGTGCTGGCCGAGGCACTGGCCGAGCTGATCGCCCGCAAACGACGTCAGCCGGGCGAGGACCTGACGACGCGTCTGATGCAGCACTCGGCGCAACTGACCGACGAGGAGGTGCTGCACCAGCTCGTGACGCTGCTGTCCGGCGGCACCACCCCGCTGGCCGCGGTCATCGGCACCACCAGCGCCCTGATGCTCGGCGAGGACTGGCAGGCGGACCTGCCGGTCGAGGACGCGGTCAACCAGGTGCTGTGGAACTACGCGCCGATCGCCAACTACGCGGTCCACTACCCGACGCACGACGTGGAGCTCGGCGGGCGCGTGGTCAAGGCGCACGACCCGGTGGTCATCTCGTTCGCTGCCGCCAACACCGACCCCCGGCTGGCCGAGCACCGCGAGCAGCTCAGCGCCAAGGCCCATCTCGCCTTCGGGGCCGGGCCGCACGCCTGCCCCGCCAAGGACCCGGCGTTCGTGATCGCCGTGACGGCCGTCGAATCCCTGCTCAACCGCCTGCCCGACATCGAAGTCCGCGCCCCCTTCAAGGACTTGAGCTGGATGCCCGCCCCGTGGAGCCGCTCCCTGGTGGCGCTGCCGGTCCGGTTCACCCCGCGCACCATCGCGCCGGCGAACGAGCGGCAAACGGAACCGCAGGCGGCCGCCCCCGTCGCCCCGGCCGCGTCCGCCCCCCGGTCATATGCGCAGACCGTGCCGGGTGCGCCGAAGTCCAAGCCGGGCCTGTTCAGCCGGTTCCTGGCATGGACCAGGGGAGAGTGACGAAGGCAACTGCCGTTCAATCGTCAAGCTTGTATGTACGCGTCAAGCGGAGGGTATGCATGGCGGCTGATGCCTAGATCAGGAAGGGGCCGTCGTGGAGACTGCGACAACTTCGCCAGCCGACAGGCGCTTTGCCGTCTCGCTCTTCTCCCGTCTGCGGACAGCGAAGGGTCAGGCCAATCCGTTCCCGATCTACGCTGAGCTGCGCTCGCGAGGCGAGGTGGCCGCCGCCCCCTGGGGCGGGCACCTCGTCACCGGATTCGAGGTCTGTGACCAGGTACTGCGCAGCAGGGAGTGGCTGGAACCGGACAGCCGCTGGCGTGAACAGCAGGGTGACGGCACCCGCTGGACGGCGTCCTCCTCACGGGAGATGAGCCGGACCCTGCCCGCGCTCAACCCCCCGGAGCACACCTGGACACGCCGCGCGGCCGGGATGTTCGACCGCGGCTCCCTGGACCAACTCCGCGCCCCGGTGGGCCGGTTCACCGGCCGTTTACTCGACGCCCTCGCGGAACGGCTACGCGACGGCGGCGAGGCCGACTTCAACGAGCTGGTGAGCGAGGAGTTGCCGGTCGCCACCATCGGGCACTGGCTCGGGGTGCCCACCGCCGACTTCCCGCGCCTGCGCGAGCTGACCCACGACCAGGTCTTCACCCAGGAACTGCTGCCCTCCGCCAGCCAGTTGGCGCTCTCCGACGCGGCCACCGCGGAACTGCGCACCTACTTCATGGACTTGGTGCGCGCGCGGCGCAGAACGCCGGGCGACGACCCGGTGTCCCGCTGGATCACGGTCTGGGACGGCATGGAGCCCGACCGCGACAAGGCCGACGAAGCCGTCTACTTCCTCGCCCTGTTCGTCCTGCTGGCCGCCCTGGAGACCACCTCCACGCTGCTGTCCACCATGACCCTGCTGCTCCTGGAACACCCCCGGCAGTGGTACCGGCTGCTGGTCCAGCCCGACCTGGTGCCCGCCGCCGTAGAAGAATCGTTGCGCTACGACCCGCCCACCCATGTGATCAGCCGCGTCGCCGCGCAGGACACCGTCCTCGGCGGTCTCGACGTCCGCAAGGACGAGATGGTCCACCTCCTGGTCGGCGCGGCCCATCGCGACCCGGCCAAGCACGAGGACCCCGAACTGTTCAACCTGCACCGCAAGCCCGCCCACCTCGCCTTCAGCGGAGGCATCCACTACTGCCTCGGCGCGCCCCTGGCCCGCCTCGAGGCCCAGACCCTCCTCCACCAGCTGGTCACGCGCTTCCCCCGGCTCACCCTGGTACGGCGGCCGACGTGGGCCCCGCGCGTGGCCTTCCGCCGCCTGCTCAACCTGGACGTAGCCTTGTCATGACCGAGACCACCAGCCTCTACGACCCCCTGCCCGCCACCGCGCTGCGCACCGACGTGAGTGGCCCCGTCCTGACGGTCCGGCTCGGCGCCACCGCCGAGGACAGCACCCTCACCGTCGCCGCCCTGGACGAACTCCTCGCCCTGCTCGACGGACTGCACGACCGTCCGGACGTCCGGGTGCTGCTCCTGACGGCGGACGGCGAGGACTTCTGCCTCGGCGCGGACCGCACCGAGTACCAGGCGGCGCTGACCGGCGACCCCACCGGCGCCGCCCTGCGCCGCATCGCCGACAAGGCCCACCGGGTGTGCGAGGCGCTGGAGAACACCCACGCCGTCACCATCGCGCGGCTGCACGGCAAGGTCATCGGCGCCGGACTCGCCCTCGCCTCCTACTGCGACCTGCGTGCCGGGACGGACGACTGCCGCTTCCGCATGCCCGAGATCGGCATCGGCCTGCCGCCCGCCTGGGGCGGCGCCATGGGCCGGCTGATCGCCGAGGCGGGCGCGGCACGCATCCGTGAACTCATGCTCACCTGCGACACCTTCGACGCGGCCACCGCGCACCGGCTCGGCCTGCTGCACAAGGCCGTGCCGCGCGAGGAACTGGACTCGGCGATCGACAGCTGGGTACGGCCGCTGGTCCGCCGCCCGGCCGAAGCGGTCACCCTCACCAAGCGCATGCTGACCGGCTACGCCCGCGCCGCCCGCACCGCCGACGTCGGCCTCCTCGACGCCCACCTCCTCACGGCCCAGCTGACCCTGCCTCGCCGGTGAGGGGAGGGGCGGACGGCTGAGGGGCGGAGGGGCAGAGGGGGGACACCGAGGAGCTGACCGGCGGCCGGGGCGTCGGATGGCCGAGGGCGGGCGTCGGATGGCTGGGTGACCGAGGGGGCGGTTGTCGGGTTGCCGGATGGCCAGGGGAGTTGCGGACGGCCAGGGAGTTGGACGGCCGAGGGGGCGGCCGTCGCGAAGCCGGACGGTGAGGGAGCTGGATGGCCGAGGGGGCGGCCGTCGCGAAGCCGGACGGTGAGGGAGCTGGATGGCCGAGCGGGCAGCTGAACGCCCTCCGCCACGCCAGCACTTCGGGTCACTCGCCCTCCGTGGCGCCGGCCAGCCGGTCCAGGGCGCGGGCTGCACTACAGGCATATCCAGCAGTACAGCCGCTCGCCGGCGTCGCTGGCCCGCCGGGCGAGCCGGATCAGCTCCTCGGCCAGTGGCCGTACGTCTTCGGCACGGGTTCCGCGCAGCTCCTCGCACTCGACCCACCGGGCGACGGCGGCGGGTACCTCCGCGTCGGGTATCCCCGCGAGCGTGTCCCGGGCGCCGGTGCCGAGTTCGGTCACCCACGGCCCGGTCGCCCAGGGATCCTCATCGCTCGCCGGGCCGTCCGGGCCCGGAGTCGGAGTGGTCGGCCACACGCTCTTCTCCGTGACGAGGTCCACCGACCACGGCACCCGGCGGATCGCGGCGATCAGCTCCCCCAGCACCACGTCCGGATCCAGCCGCTTGGCCTCGACCCCGTCGAAGACGCCCGGTCCGGGGCACACCGGCGACCCGCCCTCCGTACGCTCCAGCACCCGCACGACCGCCGCGGCGTCCGCCGCACGGAAGTAGTCGGTCAGCACGCCCATCGTTCCCCCGTCACTCTTCTCCGGCCCCGCGGTCCCTCTTCCGGCGCCACTGGACGCAAGTAGAGCAGACCCCACTGACATCGCCACCCTGCCCCGAGCCCGGCGCACCCGCCGTGACATCATCGGCCGCGGTCAGGACCGCAGCCGTACGAGGAGCACGATGAACCCCGCTCTCACCGCCGTCCCGGTGGTCGGTGCCGCTCTGCTGGACGACTTCTCGCTGGAGATGACCGGCAAGGACGTGGTTCGGCTGGAGGAGGCGTGCGACAGCATCCCGCGCGGCACCCGGATCAACATCACCTTCCTCGCCGGCGAGGACCTCGGCATCCGGCTCGCGGCCGCCCGCGCGGTCAAGCGGCTCGGCTTCGTCCCCGTGCCGCACATCTCCGCCCGCCGCCTGCCGTCCCGCGCCGCCCTGGAGGAGTTCCTGTCCGGCCTGGCCGAGGACGGCACCGGCGAGAACGTCTTCGTCGTCGGCGGCGACCCCGCCCGCCCCGAGGGCCCCTACGAGGACGCCCTCGCCGTCCTGCGCACCGGCCTGCTCCAGGACCACGGCGTCCGGCACATCGGCATCAGCGGCTACCCGGAGGGACACCCCGCGATAGCCGACGGCACGCTCTGGGCGGCGCTCACCGACAAGGCGGCGGCCATCGGGGCCGAGCGGTTCGGCGGCGACGTCATCACCCAGTTCGGCTTCGACGTCGACCCCGTCCTCGGCTGGCTGGCGGCCGCCCGCGCCCGGGGCGTCGACCTGCCCGTCCGCATCGGCGTGCCCGGCCCCGCGGGCGTCCGCCGGCTGCTCGGCTACGCCACCCGCTTCGGCGTCGCGACCAGCGCCTCCGTCGCCCGGAAGTACGGCTTCTCGCTGACCAACCTCATGGGCACGACCGGCCCCGACCGCTTCCTGCACACGCTCGCCGACCGTTACGACCCCGAGCGGCACGGCATGGTGAAGCTGCACTTCTACACGTTCGGCGGACTGCGCCACACGGCCGAGTGGATCGCCGCCTTCCGGCAGCAGAGCCGCGCCTAGGGCGTAACTCGCACCCCCGCAGGCCCACGCACGCTGATGTCGGATTCCCGCCAGCGATCGCCCCTCCCCGTGCCCGATCCTTGAGGCATGCAGACAGCGACGCACCTCGACCGGGAGCACTGTGTGCGCGCCGTGCGGTCCAAGGACGCGCGGTTCGACGGATGGTTCTTCACGGCCGTCCTGACCACCCGGATCTACTGCCGGCCCAGCTGCCCCGTCGTCCCGCCCAAGCCCGAGAACATGACCTTCTACCCGAGCGCGGCCGCCTGCCAGCAAGCCGGTTTCCGGGCCTGCAAGCGGTGCCGCCCCGACACCAGCCCCGGCTCCCCGGAGTGGAACCAGCGTGCCGACCTGGTGGCCCGGGCCATGCGGCTCATCGCCGACGGCGTCGTGGACCGCGAGGGCGTGCCGGGACTCGCGGCGCGGCTCGGCTACAGCACCCGCCAGGTCGAGCGCCAGCTCCTCGCCGAGCTGGGCGCCGGCCCCCTCGCGCTCGCCCGCGCCCAGCGGGCCCAGACCGCGCGGCTGCTCATCGAGACCAGCGCGCTGCCCATGGCGGAGATCGCCTTCGCGGCCGGTTTCTCCTCCATCCGCACGTTCAACGACACCGTCCGCGAGGTCTTCGCCCTCTCCCCGAGCGAGCTGCGCGCACGGGCGCCCCACAGCAGCCCGGCGGCCGCCCCCGGCACCCTCTCCCTGCGGCTGCCGTTCCGCGCCCCGCTCAACCCGGACAACCTCTTCGGCCACCTCGCCGCCACCGCCGTACCCGGCGTCGAGGAGTGGCGGGACGGCACGTACCGGCGCACCCTGCGGCTGCCGTACGGCCACGGGATCGTGTCCCTCGCCCCTCGCCCCGACCACATCGCCTGCCGGCTCACCCTGAGCGACCTGCGCGATCTCACCGTGGCGATCAGCCGCTGCCGGCGCATGCTCGACCTGGACGCCGACCCGGTCGCCGTCGACGACCAGTTGCGCACGGACCCGTTCCTCGCGCCGCTGGTCGACAAGGCGCCGGGCCGCCGGGTGCCGCGCACGGTCGACGAGGCCGAGTTCGCCGTCCGTGCCGTCCTCGGCCAGCAGGTCTCCACGGCGGCCGCCCGCACCCACGCGGCCCGCCTGGTCACCGCGCACGGCAAACCCCTGGACGACCCCGAGGGCGGCCTCACGCACCTCTTCCCGTCTCCCGAGGCCCTCGCGGACGTCGACCCCGAGACCCTGGCCATGCCCCGCACCCGGCGCACCACCTTCACCACCCTCGTACACCAACTCGCCGAAGAAACCCTCCACTTGGGCGTCGAGTCCGACTGGGCCGAGGCCCGCGCGCGCCTGCTCTCCCTGCCCGGCTTCGGGCCCTGGACGGTCGACGTCATCGCGATGCGCGCCCTCGGCGACCCCGATGCCTTCCTCCCCACCGACCTCGGAATCCGGCGAGCGGCGGGGGAGTTGGGCCTGCCCTCCACCCCGGCCGCGCTCACCGCCCGCGCCGAGGCCTGGCGGCCCTGGCGGGCGTACGCGGTGCAGTACCTGTGGGCGACCGACAGCCACCCGATCAACTTCCTCCCCGTGTAAGAAGGTTCCACCCGTGACACCCGTGACCTGCCACACCGTGACCGACAGCCCGTACGGCCCACTCACCCTGGTCGCCGACGCCGACGGCGCCCTGTGCGGCCTGTACATGGCCGGCCAGCGGCACCGCCCGCCGGAGGAGAACTTCGGCCCGCGCGACGACGACCTGCCCTGCTTCGCGGCTGCGCAGGAGCAGCTGTCGGCCTACTTTGCGGGGGAGTTGAAGCAGTTCACCCTCGAACTCGCCCTGCGGGGAACGCCGTTCCAGCGCGGCGTCTGGGAACAGCTGACGCGGATCCCCTGCGGCGAGACCCGCACCTACGGCCAACTCGCCGACGCCCTCGGCAATCCCCAGGCCTCCCGCGCGGTCGGCCTCGCCAACGGCCGCAACCCCGTCGGCATCATCGTCCCCTGCCACCGGGTGATCGGCTCCGACGGCAGCCTCACCGGCTACGGCGGCGGCCTGGACCGCAAACGCCGCCTGCTGGAATTCGAGCGCGGCACGGCGCTCTTCTAGCCGGCGTACTCCTCGGCGAGGCCGCGCAGCAGCGAGGGCAGCGCGGTGCCGATCGGCTCCCGCACGACTTCCTGTGCGAGGTCGTCGTACGGCGTCGGCTCGGCGTTGACGATGACCAGGTGGGCGCCGTGGTCGGCGGCGATGCCGACCAGCCCGGCGGCGGGCTGGACCCGCAGGCTGCTGCCGACGGCGACGAACACGGTGCAGGCCTTGCTGACCGACAGGGCTTGGCCGAGGACGCCCGGGTCGTGGCCGACTTCAGGATGCCCCCGCACTCCCGGCACGCCGGATCCTCCTCGCCGGCCTCGACCCGGGCGAGTGCGTCGTCCATCGGCTCGCGGGCATCCTCTCCAGCTCGGCGACGGCCCGGTGCGCCGCGTTCGGCTCGGCCTGGGGGGTGCGGTTCTTGCGCCGCATCTGCCAGGACCGCCGCCGGATCTCCGGGTCCGCCATGTAGTACTCGTACGTCACGAGCTTCTCGGCCTCGGGTTCCCGCCGCCACAGCCCGTTGTGCCCGCGGTAGTCCGGGACACTCGGAACGCCGCTTCTGATCCCGTAAGGCGATGAAGGGCCTGCCTCGGTATGGGGCAGGCCCTGATCGATCACGCTCACCGAAGTCGACGGAGTAGGTCGGGCAGGGCCGTGCCGATGGGTTCTCGCACGACTTCCTGGGCGAGATCGTCGTACGGCGTAGGTTCCGCATTGACGATGGTCAGGGCTGCACCGTGGTCGACGGCGAGGCCTGCGAGGCCGGCGGCGGGCTGGACCTGGAGGCTGGTGCCGACGGCGATGAACACCTGACAGGCCTTGGTGATGGAGACAGCCTCGCCGAGCACCATGGGGTCGAGGCGTTCGCCGAACATCACGGTGGCCGACTTGAGAATGCCTCCGCACTCAAGACATGCCGGATCGTCCTCGCCTGCCTCGACACGGGCGAGGGCATCCTCCATGGGGCCGCGCGCATGGCACTGTGTGCAGACGACGTTGCGGGCGGTGCCGTGCAGTTCGAGGACCTTGCGGGCGGGCATGCCCGCGAGTTGGTGCAGGCCGTCCACGTTCTGGGTGATCACCCGGAGCGGCACACCAGACTTCTCCAGTTCGGCGACGGCCCGATGGGCCGCGTTCGGCTCAGCCTGGAGCGCGCGGTTCTTGCGGCGCATCTGCCAGGACCGTCGACGGATCTCGGGGTCGGTCATGTAGTACTCGTAGGTGACGAGCTTCTCGGCTTCCGGATCCCGACGCCACAACCCGTTCGGACCGCGATAGTCGGGGATCCCGGAATCAGTGGAGATCCCTGCGCCGCTGAGTATGGCTACGAGAGGCCTGTTCATGGTGCTGAGAGTAGGACGACTGCCTGGCCGGAGCGAACGGGTATCGAGGCATGCCCCCCGTCCTCTGTTTGTACTGGTCGACGAAGACTCGGCCCCGCAGGAAGCCGGTCCCCCTGGGGGGAACTGAGCAGCTTCTACCGGGCTGGGCCGAGACGAAGTAGCCGGTAGCGCGGTAGGTCCGACGCGGGCGCCGTGGCACCGGCCATTCGCACGGTGCTACGGCCGGCGCTCTCCGTAGCAGTGAACGGCAGTCGAAAATTACTGGCCGCCTGAACCGGCTGCCTCCACGCTGTACGCCATGGAACAACCGCAACGCGAGATCCGTGCAGCCCACACGGACTCCACCATCACCGTCTACCAGGCGTACGCCCCGGAAATCGGCCTGCCCGCTGTCCAGGAGGGCCGTTTCCCCGCCGCGTGGAAGCGCGACAGGATGACGTGGGTCATCAAGCCGCGTTCACAGACCTTTGCCGCCATGTGACCCGTGGGTGATGCCAGCCGTTGTGCCGGACAGCCGGTCAGGGACTCAGGTGGGCGAGTAGCTCTTCACCGGCGGGGTATCCCTGCTCCTGGGGGAGCAGGCGGGTGGCTGTATCCAGTTCGCCGTCCCTGACGAGTGCGTGGATCTCGTTGGCGAGCGGAGTCACGTCACTGATGGACACGACCCACTCGTCCGCGTAGCGCGCCGATGCCTCGCCCGAGATTCCGAGTTGCAGCGAGCGGTGCGGCAGGGGACGCAGATGCAGGTTGCGTTCGGGATCCCACTGGACACGGGCCGGTGCGCGCTTGAGGTCCCGCTGCCAGGCGCCGCGATCGGAGTGCAGTCCGCAGACGTAACTCGCCAGGCAGGCATGGCGCAGCGCCCAGTCGAAGCCGTCGCGAGTGATCTCGACGGCGAGGACCGCCTCCTGACCCTCCTTCATGCCCCAGCCGGAGCGGTACATCATCCACATGATGGTAACGGCCTCTTCGACGCAGTCACGGGGGAGGAGATCCCCCGGGACCGCGACCCGGACCCCGAGGACAGCATTCCCGAGGCAGGGCCGATCTGTCGTGCCCTGGGTTGGGACCGGTTGCCGGTAGCAGGGTGTGTACGGCTGGGCTCTTCGGGGGCGGCCTGCACACCACCACCGCGGGCAGCTGGACTCCGGAGGTCGTCTCCCCGGCCTGGCTCAACGAGCGCGCCCTGCTCTGAGCGCGTGCGTGGCGGCTCGCGTGCGGTAGGCCCGCGAGCAGCCACGGACGTACGGCTGGGTGCGCAGCCAGCTGATGCACGTCAGCGTGCCGAAGTCCACGAGGACGACGCGGCTGCGCAGCTCGGGGCGACCGAGGGCATGTGTGGTCCCTCGATCATGGTCGTCTAGCGGAGCGACCGGAGGCCCGCACGAATCTCCTCAACGAGCAGCTTCGGCTGCTCCCAGGCCGCGAAGTGGCCGCCCTTGGGGAGCCTGTTGTAGTGGACCAGGTTCGGGTAGGCCTGCTCCGCCCAGCTCTTCGGGGCCTGGTACATCTCATCGGGGAAGACACTCACGGCGACCGGCAGGTTCACGCCCTTGACACCGAAGAAGGAGGTCGTGTTCTCCGCGTAGAGGCGAGCCGCGGAGATCGCCGTGTTGGTCAGCCAGAAGAGCGTGATGTTGTCCAGGACGTCGTCCCGGGTGAGGCCTTCGGTGCCTCCGGCGAAGGCTCGGGAGATCATGGCCAGGCTGGCCGCGTCATGGTCGAGCAGGAAGGCCGCCAGGCCGACGGGGGAATCCACCAGCCCGGTCAGCGACTGCGGACGCGAGCCCATCAGGTAGGCGAAGTAGACGTGCCGGTACACGAAGTCCAGCTGCTCGACCGCCGCGTTCTCCTCGTCGGAGAGCGACAGGCTCTCAGGCAGCGGGTTGCCCGCGATGAGCGCAGCGTCGATGGCGGGCGGAATCGCGCCGGCCATGTTGGTGTGGATGCCGATCAGGCCCTCGGGCTCCTGCACACCCATGTAGTCGGCGACGATCGCACCCCAGTCGCCACCCTGCGCGGCGTACTTGGTGTAACCGAGGCGCTTCATCAGCTCGCCCCAGGCACGTGCGATGTGCTCGGGACCCCAGCCGGGCGTGGTCGGCTTGCCCGAGAAGCCGTAGCCGGGCATCGACGGGATGACCACGTGGAAGGCGTCCGAGGCGCTCCCGCCGTGGGCGGTGGGGTCGGTCAGCGGCTCGATGATCTTCAGCTGCTCGATGATCGAGCCGGGCCAGCCGTGCGTCACGATCAGCGGCAGCGCATCCTCATGCTTCGACCGGACGTGGATGAAATGGATGTCCAGCCCGTCGATCTCGGTGATGAAATGCGGCAGGGCCTTCAGCTTCGCCTCGACCTTGCGCCAGTCGTACTCCGACGCCCAGTAACGCGCAAGCTCCTTCATCGTCTCCAGCCGCGTGCCCTGCGACTGGTCCGCAACGGTCTCCTTCTCGGGCCACCGCGCCGCCTCGATGCGCGCGCGCAGGTCCTTGAGTTCCGTCTCGGGGAACTCGAACGTGAACGGCCGGATCGCTATCTGTTCGGGTGTTGCAGACATGTGTGGGGGGGTCTCCTTGTCATCGTCAGCGGCCCTGTGCCGCTGACTCCTCCACGGTGGCAGTGCCGTGCGTGCCTCGCCCCCGTGGAAACCCCGGGGTCGGACCCGTGGCTGGACCCGGGGGCATCGCGTTCGCGCCGGAAGCGAGGAACTTCGGGTCACGTACGGTCTGGGGCAGCCGCTGCCTGCAGCGGGTGGTTGAAACCGGTGCACCAAAGGCGGAGGGTCGTCGGCGGGCCGTGCGGTCATCGGAGCGACCCAGGCTCCGTGCGGGCCTGGACCTGCGCAGCTACTGAAAGTCCCTAAGGCGCACTAAAGTGACCACTGGCTCGACCTGAAAAAAATGTCCTTATTGGTCGCTCCATGTACCAAGCAGCCGACCTGGGAGATCGACCCATGGGCGTGCCCGCCGGCGAAACGCAGGTCGCACTGCGGGGCCGGAGCCAGGAGCTGGCCGCGCTGGAGCGGGTACTGGCCACAGCGCGGGCGGGCAGCAGTGCGGTCCTGGTCCTTCGCGGTGAGGCAGGGATCGGCAAGACCGCATTGCTGGACTACGCAGCCAGCCGGGCCGTCGGATTTCGTACCGCCGGCGTCGCAGGCACCGAGTCGGAGATGGAGCTTCCGTTCGCGGGCCTTCACCAGCTCTGCGGGCCCATGCTGGGTCGCCTTGATGAGCTGCCTGGACCGCAGCGCGATGCGTTGTCCGTCGCGTTCGGACTGCGGGAGGGCGATGTGCCCAATCGGTTCCTGGTAGGCCTGGCTGTGCTCAGTCTGTTGGCCGGCGCCGCCGAGGATCAGCCGCTTGCCTGCCTCCTCGATGATGCGCAGTGGCTCGATGACGAGTCCCTGCAGGTGCTGGCGTTTGTCGCCAGGCGACTGATGGCCGAACCGGTGGCTTTGATTTTCGCCCTGCGAGATCCCGATGACGATCGTGAGCTGGCCGGTCTGCCGGAGCTGATCGTCGAGGGCCTCAGCGAGCCCGACGCGCGTGCCCTGCTGGCTTCGGCCGTCCGCGTGCCGCTCGACCCGCTCGTACGGGACCGGATCGTGGCCGAGGCGCACGGCAACCCGATGGCCTTGTTGCAGGTGACGCACGCGCTCACCCCTGCCGAGCTGGCGGGCGGCTTCGGGCTCCCCGGCAGACGCTCCGTGGCGAGCTGTATCGAGACCGCCTTCCACCGGCAGTTCCGATCACTTCCGCAGGAGAGCCGACGACTTCTGCTGACCGCCGCGGCCGAGCCGACCGGAGACGTGGATCTGTTGTGGCGGGCGGCCGATCTGCAGGAGATACCGGCGGACGCCGCAGCGTCGGCCGAGGCGGCAGGACTGGTCGAGTTCGGCACCAGGGTGCGGTTCCATCACCCTCTGGTGCGCTCGGCCGTCTAACGGAGGACATCCGCGCCGGACCGCCGGGCGGCGCACCGAGCACTGGCGGAAGCCACCGATCCCCACCTTGATGCTGATCGCAGAGCGTGGCATCGCGCGCACGCCGCCACCCGGCCCGACGAGAGCGTCGCCGTCGACCTGGAGCGTTCGGCCGGCAGGGCACAAAGCCGGGGAGGAGCCGCCGCGGCAGCCTCGTTCCTGCGGCGGGCGGCGGAGCTGACGCCAGATCCCGCGCACCGCATCACCCGTGTTCTGGCCGCCGCTCAGGCCGAGATCGACGCCGGCGGGGCCGACCGTGCTCACAACCTGCTGGCGGCCGCGGAGGCCGGCCCGCTCGACGATCTGCAGCGCGCCCGGCTGGAGCGGCTGAGAGCCCGGCTGGTGTTCTCCCAGCGGCGCGGCGGCGACGCGCCCCGGCTTCTGCTCGACGCGGCACACCGGCTGGCGCCTCTCGACACCGCCCTTGCCCGTGACACCCTGCTGGAAGCGGTCGGCGCGGCGATCTTCGCCGGCCGTCTGAGCGCGGGACCCGGGCAGCGCGAGGTGGCCGAGGCCGCCCGCGCCGGACCGCCACCGTCGACGCCGCCGCGGATGGTCGATGTCCTGCTGGACAGCATGGCCGGCCTGATCATCGACGGCCACGCCGCTGGCGTCGACGCTCTCAGGCGCGCCCTGTACACCGTCCGGCAGGAGCAGAGATCTGGCGCGCCGGATGCGGACAGGCGCTGGCTGTGGCTGGCGTTCCGGGTGACACCCGAGCCTCTCGCCCCGGAACTGTGGGACGACGACGCGTGGCATGAGCTGGCGGCCGGCGCCGTCGGAATCGCCCGCCAAGCGGGCGCGCTCGCTGTCCTCCCGATGGCGCTGACCTACCAGGCGTGCTGCCATGTGCACGCTGGCGAATTCGACACCGCGGCGGCTCTGATCGACGAGGCGACGGCGATCTCGGAGGCGGCGGGCGGCGTACCCATGATGTACACGTCCCTGCTACTCGCCGCCTGGCGCGGACAGGAGTCCCAGGCACGGGACCTCATCGAGACCACCATCGAAGAGGTGCGCGCCCGGGGTGAAGGGCGTGTTCTCAGCCTGGCCGAGTACGCGACAGCAGTGCTGCACAACGGCCTCGGCCGCTACGAGGACGCCCTGGCAGCCGCGACGCGCGCATGCCAATACGAGGACCTGGGCTTCTTCGGCTGGGCACTGGTCGAACTGATCGAGGCGGCCGCCCGCAGCGGACAGCCGGCGGCCGCCGCGTCCGCGCTGGACAAACTCACCGAACGCACACACGCCAGCGGAACAGAGTGGGCACTGGGCATGGAGGCCTGCTCGCGCGCGCTACTGAGCGACGGCGAAGCTGCCGATGCGCTCTACCGGGAGGCGATCGAGCATCTGGGACGCTGCCGGGTCGCCGTCCAGCTGTTCCGCGCCCGTCTGCTGTACGGCGAGTGGCTGCGTCGCCAGAACCGCCGTCAGGAAAGCCGTGCTCAACTGCGCTCCGCCTACGAGGCGTTCAGCCGGGTCGGAGCCGACGGCTTTGCCGAGCGGGCCCGCAGGGAGCTTCTGGCGACCGGAGAAACCGTACGCAAGCGGACGGTCGGCGCCGTCGACGAACTCACCGGCCAGGAGGCACAGATCGCCGGCCTGGCCAGAGACGGCCACACCAACTCCGAGATCGCCGCCCAGCTGTTCATCAGCCCACGCACGGTGGAGTGGCACCTCGGCAACGTATTCAGCAAGCTCGGAGTCAGCTCTCGCAGACACCTTCGCTCAGTGCTCGCTCCTCGGTAACCGGCGACGACGATGGCGTATCCAGCAGCGGACGCCCAGGGTCCGCGTCTCGCCGAGCACCGCGTTGATCGCCTCATGAACTCAGCGGGTCGTACCGAAAGCCGCCCATCCTGTGAGCAGCAGAAACCCGCCGCTCACAGCCGGGGACCGCAGTCTTGCCCGACGATCCGTGTCCATGCCGCGTGGCACGTATGTCGGCAGCCGCGCTGACAGCACCGCACCGGCACCCGAGACCCTGAGAGCGGCCCCCGCAATGCCCGGTGCATCGGCAGTCGGCAGTGTGGATGCTTGCGCGGGCGGGAGCGCTCGGCAAAGGGCTGTGAACAAGGCTTGACATGGATCAAGCCGTCGTTCCTGTGGCTGATGTACCGATGCGGCTGGGGCGCCAAGGAAGGGCAGGAGACCGTTCTCGCGGTCGAGATCACCCGCGATGGCTTCGAGTGGGCGCTGCGCCACGCCTGTCTGTCGAGCTACGCCCGCGAGATCCACCCCGACCGCGCCACCTGGCAGCGTCAGTTGAAGCGCGCGCCCACCCGCGTGCAGTGGGACCCGGAGCGGGACCTACACCTGCAACCCCTGCCGTATCGGTCCCTGCAACTCGGCCTCTCCGGTGAGGGCGCACAGCGCTACGCGGACCAGTGGACAGTCGCCATCCGCGACGTGACCCCGCTCGCCCACGAGATCCAAGCCCTGGTCAACGGTGGCGATATGGACTCCGCCGCCCGGCTGCTGCCCCAAGAACACCCCTATCCTGTTGAAGGCGAACTCCTTGCCCACCTACGCGGATGACGGGCCGGTTCACCCGGCAGCCGTCTTCGGCCCCATGGGTCACATGGCAGCACAGGCTCACCGGGGACGGGGGGCAAGCTGAGTACCCCCTTCGAGACCAACTGGGGTGTCTCCTGCCCGACGGGTGCCGCCCCGGCACCAGAGGCAATGGGCAAGTAGCCGGTGACGTGAGACAGGCCGGAGCAGATGAGCGCTGTGCGCCCCCCCGGGGTAGGAGAGACAGTCAGCTTGCCCTGAAGATCGCCGCACGACGGCTTCGAGTGGGCACTGCCCAGCGGGCGCTCGAGCCATGGACGTGGGCCACATCCCGGACGAGGCACCTGGCAGCGTCAGTTGAAGCGTGCACCAACCCGCGTCCAGTGGGCCCCGAGCGCGATCTGCACCTGCGGCCTGCCCCGCCGCTCGAAGGAGCCACTCTTCGGGAAGTCCTGGAAGGTCGCGCGGACGAGTGGCCGCTCTCCACCAGCGACGTGACTCCGCCCGCCCACGAGATCCACGCACTCGTCAGCAGCGGCGACCTCGACTCCGCAACCCGGGTTCCGCCTGTCGGAGAAGTGGCCGAGCCGGCCTGAGTCCGGCCCGACCGGCGTGGCGTCGGTCGTCCTGGGCGCGGTGCGCGCCCGAGTCGTCCGGCTGAGAATGAACGTGGCCACCCCCTGCATCGCACGCGCTGAGCGTCGCCATGGCGCTCCCGCCGAGGCTCCGGGCCGAGAGGACCGGGAGAGTCGCGGACGGAGACCACGGGGAGGAACATCGGAGTCACGGAGGCAAGGTGGTGGCTATGGGGACACCGTCGATGCATTTCAGCGAGAGTCCTGAAGATCCGTTCGCCCTCGGACGTGGCGCCTCGGCTGTGCTCGATGATCAAGGCACCGTGGTCGGCTGGAGCGCACGTGCGCAGGAGCTGCTCGGCTATCCGGCCAAGGAAGTGATCGGACGGGCGTGGCAGGACTTCCTGGTCGACGCCCGTGACCTGCCTGTCGCGCGGTCCGTCGTCGTAGACGCCATGAAGGGGGGAGGATGGTTCGGTGTCCTGCTCGTCCGACACCGCGACGGACGCCGTGTGGAGATGGGGTTCCGGGCCCGCGCGGTCACCCGGGAGAGGGGCGGTCAGGAGTGGCTCCTGGTCGGTGCTCCTGCCGCGGAGGTCATTGCCTGGCAGCGGGACCGTGCGCTGCTGGACGGTCTGTACCGCCGGTCCCCGATCGGTCTGGTCACGTACGGCCCGGACAGGAGAGTGATCCGGGTCAACCGTGCAGTCGAGAAGGCGAGCGGTGTCCCGGCCGAGGCGCCGGTGGGCCACCGCCCCCGCGAATTCATGGTCGACGAGGACGCGGGTCCGGCGGATGAACGGGTCCGGCACGTCTTGGAGACCGGCGAGCCGTTGATCTTCACAGAGCAGTCCGCCCGGTCACGCCACGATCCGGGGCGGGAACGGATCGTGTCCGTCTCGGCGTTCCGGATGGAAGATCCATCAGGCCGGGTTCTCGGCGTGGCCGAGACGATCGAGGACGTGACCGACCGCCACCGGGCGCAGCGCAGACTCGCCCTGCTGAACGAGGCGAGTGCCCGGATCGGAACATCACTGGACGTGGCACAGACCGCTCGGGAACTGACCGAGGTGGCCGTCCACGGCCTGGCCGACTACTGCTCGGTGGACCTCCTCAAGCCCGTGACACTCGGTGACGAACCGGTTCCCGATGCGGCAGGCCCGCTGCTCCGGATTGCCTTCTCACCACCGGAACACCGCGTCCCGTTCCGAGAGGGCGATGTGATCCCACCGCTTCCGGAATCTCCGCAGGCGCGGTGCCTTGCCGAACGTCGCCCGATTCTCGAAGGGCTGCTGTCCCTGCGCCCCGAGTGGTACGCCATGGACCGGCGGCGGATCGAGATCGCCCTGGGGCTCGGCGTTCATTCGCTGATCGCGGTGCCCCTGGTCGCGCGCGGCCTGGTACTGGGCGTGGTGAGCCTGTGGCGGTCGCGTAATTCGGAGCCTTTTGAGGACGGCGATGCCGCGGTGGCCCAGGAGCTTTCCTCGCGTGCGGCCGTCTGCATCGACAACGCGCGCCGCTTCACCCAGCAGCAGAGCGCCGCTCTGACTCTTCAGCGCAGTCTGCTGCCGAGCGCTGCGTCCGACCTGCCGGCCGTGGAAGTGGCCTGCCGATACCTCCCGGCCAGCGGTGAACCGGGCATCGGCGGCGACTGGTTCGACGTGATCCCGTTGTCAGGGGCCCGGGTCGCCCTTGTCGTGGGAGACGTGGTCGGCCACGGGATCCACGCTGCGGCCTCGATGGGCCGCCTGCGGGCCGCCGCGCGCACCCTGGCCAGCCTCGACCTGGAACCGGACGAGGTGGTGGCGCGGCTGGACGATCTGGTCAGTCTGCTGGCCACCGAGCTGGAGACGAACGCTGACGACAACGGGTCGGCGATCGAGCAGGTGCTCGGGGCCACCTGCCTCTACGCGGTCTACGATCCGGTCTCCCAGCACTGCTCCCTGGCACGCGCCGGCCATCCGGCGCCGGTGGTGTCCACCCCGGACGGCGAGGTGAGCATGCTCGATCTGCCCGCGGGTCCGCCACTGGGCCTGGGCGGACTGCCATTCGAAACGTACGATCTGGACCTCCCCGAGGGCAGCCTGCTCGCGCTCTACACCAACGGCCTCCTGGAAGCACGAAACGGCGACATCGACGCCGCGCTGGAGAGCCTGCGCGCATGCCTCACCCACGCCACAGAACCTCTGGACCACACCTGCCACACCGTAATCGAAGCACTGCTGCCCAAGGACCACCTCCCCACCGACGACATCGCTCTGCTCATCGCCCGTACCCGGGTGCTACGGCCACAGAATGTCGCCTCATGGCAGCTGCCCCTGGAAGCGACCGCCGCCGCCCGTGCCAGGGAGCTGACCACGGCGAAACTGACCGAATGGGGGCTGACCGAACTGGCCTTCACCACCGAGCTGGTCGCCAGCGAGCTCGTCACCAACACCTACCGGTACGCAGCCGGTCCCGTCACCCTGCGCCTCATTCGTACGCACGCCCTGATCTGCGAGGTGTCCGACACCAGCCACACCTCCCCCCACCTGCGGCGGGCCCTCAGTACGGACGAAGGCGGACGCGGGCTCTTCCTGGTCGCACAGCTCACAGAGCGGTGGGGCACCCGTTACACCCACGACGGCAAGACCGTCTGGACGGAGCAACCTTTGCCGCCCGCCTGAACCGCGACCTCCATGACCGCAGCCGATTTTGCCTGGCGTCACGATGCGGCCCCGCCCATGTCGCGGGGGTGCCGAGCGGTGAGCTTCGACCGAGTCGGTGCCTGGTCATGCCGTCGGTCATGCCGTCGAGGGGAGGCCGCCTGCCGGGCCGGAGCGAATGGAAATCGGCGCACGTCCCTCACCCCGGGTGCGCCGACAGCCGAGGCCCGGCATGCGCCCCGGGCACTCTCCGACAGCTCCCGCCGACGCCGTGCAGACCGTACGATCGATGCCGAGGTGAGGGGGCACGTGGACATCTCCCAGTTGCGCAATCCGTACGACTACCGCAACCCCGTGCGCGACGCCGCCGTCTTCGCCGGGCGGGGCGAGGAGGTCACGGCGATCGAGTACGAGCTGGCCCAGGCGGCCGTCGACCGGCCGTCGGTCTGCATCGCACTGCACGGCCCCCGGGCCGCTGGGAAGACGAGCCTGCTCTACGCCACGGAACGGATGGCCAGGGCGCGCGGGCTGACGACCACCTGGGTGGAGCTGATCGAGGGCGACGGCGAGCCGATCACGTTCTTCCGCAAGCTGTACGACGAGTTGGTCCCGGCGGTCGTGGCCGAGGCCCAGCGCAGCGGCACGGAGTTGTCGTTCGATGTTCCGGCCGTGCGGCGTGCCATGGCCGGGGCCGGCGACGCTGCATCGGTGTCCCCACTGGAGTTCCCGGAGGCGGTGGCACTGACCGGAGCCGGGGGACGCGTACCGGAGGCCGCGCTGCGGGCCGACCTCTCCTTCTTCAGACGCCTGCTCGGGCATCCGATCGCTCTGCTGGTGGACGAGGCGCAACTGATCGCCCAGGACGTCCGCGCACTGTCGGTGCTGCGGTCCCTCACCACACGCGTCGACGGGCTGGTGCTGGTGCTCGCCGGTACGGTCGGGCTCATCGAGCGGATCAAGGAGGTGCACTCGCCGATCCTGCGGCAGTTCAAGGAGATCGAAGTCAGGGGGTTCGTCGACCGGGACGAGGTCGAGGACTGCATCATGCGCCCGCTCACCAACGCCCGTGTCTACGGCCTGGGCGGCGCCGACCTCGTGTCCTCGCTGAGGCAGCTCACGGACGGCAACCCGTACGAGATCCAGCTGTACTGCCATGAGATGTTCGCCCGCATGCAGCGCGGCCTCGAAGACGACCTGGTCCTGACGCCCGAGGTACTCGAAGGCATCCGCAGCCGTATGGAGTCGGGCGGCCGCGATGTCCTCGGCCGTCCGTTGATCCGCGCCGTGCGTGCGATGGACCGGCGCGAGCTCATCGCGTTCAATGTCCTGACCTCGGCGCTCGGTCACGCGACACCGGACGAGGCCTGGTTTGCCTACTGCCTGACCGGGCCACCGGAGATCACGCGCGAGGAGTACGACGCCTTCCGGAACGCGCTGGTCGAGCGGGGTGTCCTCGCGCCGGAGGAAATCCTCCGGTTCGCCGTCGACGCGGAGCTGTTCGACGAGGTCTACGCCCGGTTGTGGTCTGCCGGCAGCATCGGCAAGGCGTCCCATGCCCGGTCCATCACCAGCCGGACCGACGTACGGGGTCTGCTGACGGGCCAGTTGGGCTTTCTGCTGCGCGCATTCGAACACGAACCCCCGTGGCTCTACGCGACCTTCGGTTCCCAGATGAACGCGGAACACGTCGAAGAGAGCTTCCGCGCCCTGGAGTCACTGCCCGAAGCGGGACCGGACACCGTTCCTCCGGTCGACTTCCTCCACTACGCGATCCTCAAGGCCGGCGAACCGGCCGCCCTCGACCTCACCACCGTCACCTGCACCTACCTCCACCACACCGTCGAACGCTGGCTGTTCGCGGCGGACACGGACGACATCGCGCTGGCGGAGACCGCCGGTTTCCGGGCGGCCGCCGAGCGGATCGAGACGCTCGGCGGCCGCCTCACCGCCGACCGGGTCAGGCTGCCCCTGCGGTCCTGGCCGGCCGATGCCTGGTTCCAGAAGGCCACCGGACAACTGCGGGTGGAACTGGCGAAGAACCACCTCTACGCCGCGTACGACGCCTACCAAGATGCTGACATCCCGCGCGCACAGGCCCGCTTCCGGTCGTCCTTCACCCTGGACCCGGGCTGGGAACAGGCCAACTGCCTGACGTATCTGAGCCTCGTCACCAGGGACGCGGCCGACGCACTGGAGTGGTCCGGTCGTGCCCTCGGGCTGGCCCAGGAGCCGCTCGACCTCGCGCTGAGTCGTTACAACCGGGCCATGGCGCATCTCCTGCTGGGCGAACGCGCCTCGGCTGCCGAGGAACTCGCCGAGGCCGCGGCCGTGGTGGGTGAAGTCTCCTGGGCCACCTACTGGTTCAGCTACCTGCTGCTGCCGGACCCCGACGACGTCACGTGTCTGAGCGAGGAGACCAACGCCGATCTCGAGAAGGCGGTGCAGCGCGCCTGTGCCGCGCTCGGTGTCGTTCCCGAGGCGGCGACGCACGCCACGGATCCGCGGGCAGACGTCTCCGGTACGACGGCATCCGCCGCCCGGCCCCCGGTCGTCCTGTCGGTGGCCACCGAGTGGGCCTCCTCCCACGGCGGGTTGAGCACGTTCAACCGTGAACTGTGCCGGGCGCTGGCCGCCGCCGGAGCACAGGTGTTCTGTGTGGTGCTCGACGCGAGCGACGCCGAGACGGTCTCCGCCAAGGCAGCCGGCGTCACCCTGCTCCCGGCCCCCGCCAGGCCGGGCGCCTCCGAAGACGTACGCCTGACGAGCCGCCCGAAGCTGCCACCGGGTGTCGAGCCCGACCTGGTGCTGGGCCACGGTCGCATCACCGGACCGGCGGCCGAGAAACTGGTCGACGACTTCTTCCCCGCCGCCCGGCGCCTGCACTTCGTACACATGGCTCCGGACGACATCGAGTGGCACAAGCCGGACCGGGCCAACGACGCCGGCCTGCGGGCCGAGGAACGCACGGGCATCGAGCGGGCGCTCGGCAGGACCGCCCACCGCGTGGTCGCGGTGGGGCCTCGGCTGCACCAGCGGTTCCTTGCTGAGGTCAAGAGCCCCTCCGGGCAGCCTCCGCTGCGGATCGATCCCGGGTTCGACGGCGAGGTGCCGGGGCCGGAGGACCGTACTCCACCGCAGGGAGAGCCCCTGAGGGTCCTCCTGCTGGGCCGCGCGGAGGATGCCCGGCTCAAGGGCGTCGATGTCGCCGCCGCGGCGTGCGGCCTGGTCGCGAAGTGGCAGCACAGGGCCGGTCTCGAGGAGGTCCGGCTGATCGTGCGCGGCGCGCCGGAAGCCGGAGTGGACGACGCGAGGGAGGACATCGTGCGCTGGGCTGCGAGTCCGGGACTGGAGGTCGTGGTACGCCCCTACACCTCGCAGCAGGACCGCATCGACGACGATCTGGACACCGCCAGCCTGGTGATCATGCCCTCCAGGACGGAGGGATTCGGCCTGGTCGGGCTCGAGGCGATCACCCGGGGCATTCCGGTTCTGGTCGGTTCGCACAGCGGACTGGCCGATCTGCTGCGTCAGACGCTCGGGCACGAGCGGGCGAGCCGGTTCGTCGTCGAACTGTCGCGCGACGACGTGGAGGACACCGAGAACTGGGCACGGGCCATCGACAGGAAGTTACGGGAGCGCGACGCCGCCTTCGGCCACGCGGCAGAACTGCGCAAGGAACTTGCCCGGCGGGTGACCTGGGGGAAGGCAGCCGCCGTGGTGCTGGGTGAGGCCCCGGAGCGCTAGCGGCGTCACCGCGTGAACGCGGCCTCGGTGACCTCGCGTTCCAGTTCCGCGCGATGGAAGTCGTACGTGCCGATGCCGGAGACCTTGATCAGGACACAGAATCGCTCCAGCGAGGACAAGACCTCGGCCACCTGCATGTACTCGCGGCGCAGGAAGTGGATCGCCGCCAAGTTGGCCACGGACGACTGCCCGGAGACCAGGAAGACAGGGCGGTCGGACTCCTCGGGTGTGAACTTCGCCACCAGCGCGTACTCCTGGTTGCCCCGGTCGAAGAGGAACTTCTCGCCGCCGACCTCGATGGCCACGGAGTCCGGCCGGGTGCCGTCATAGGGATGGACCGTGACTCCGGGAAGATGAGCGGCGAGGTGACCGCCGGTGCGGATGTTGGAGCCGCCCGTGGGGCCGCCCACGCAGAACTCGGTGCTGTCGCCGTTGCTGCCGCGGAAGTCACCGGACTCCACCGAGACCTCGCAGCCCAACTCTCCCGCAAGAAGCGTGAGTTCCACGATCGCCCGCACATCCCGGTAGTGCGCGGTGCCCGGGGCGTTGTACTTGCCGCCCAACACGACCAGGCACGTCTGCCCCGGCCGGACGCCGAAGAATGCCGCGCGCCTGTTCACCGCCCGTGTGCGCTTGGCCCGTTCCCACAACCAGACGAACCCGCCGCCGAGCAGGCTGGTCAGCAGCCCGATCGCGACGTTCGCGACGACCGACAGAATCTCGTCCCCCTCTCCCCACCCGGTATCGTGCCACGACCGGGCGAGGTCCCACCACAGGAACGGTTCCCCGTACGACGGCATCCGGCCCGGAGCCGAAACGGGCCCCGCGCACGGATGACGTGCCGCCCGCGCAGGCGTGGGTCATGCCACCCGGTGGCCGTTCTCCAGCTCCGCCGTGCCGGAGCCGTCCGCGAGGACGTCCAGGGCGGTCAGGACGCGGCGGCCGAGGGCGCCGGGGAGGTGGTCGGTGATCTCCTCGCGCGGCACCAGGCGCCAGGACAGCAGCTCCTCCTCCTGCAGCCGGACGGCCTTCAGGTCGGACTCCGTCAGGACACCCCCGTCGTACAGGTACGCCACCAGCGGCGGCCGGGCCTCGCCGCGCACCCAGTCCACGGCCAGCAGCCGGCCGAGCTCGCGGTCGAGGCCGATCTCCTCCAGCGTCTCCCGGCGCGCGCCCTCGCGCGGGGTCTCGCCGTCGTCGGACTCGATGGTGCCGCCGGGAAGCGCCCAGCCCTCCCGGTAGTTGGGCTCGACCAGCAGCACGCGCCCCTCGGCGTCCCGGAAGAGCGCGGCGGCACCGGCGAGGACGCGCGGCAGGCTCGCGATGTACGTGGCGAAGTCAGGAGTCGTGGTCATTGAGGAAGGGTAACCAGCCGCCGTACGGCTACGGCGCGGCCGTCACCAGGCGCAGGGTGCGTTCCGCCAGCGCACTGATCCGTACGCCGTCGAAGCCGGACACCGCGCCCCGGACCGTGTCCTCGAGCGGCTCCGTCCACTGGGCGGGGATCCCGGCCGCGCCCGTGCGCACCCCGGCCACCGAGCCGGCGGTCGCCCCGTTCGAGTCGGTGTCCAGACCGGCCCGCACGGTCAGGGCGAGGGTCCGGGTGAAGTCGTCGTCGCCGTAGAGCAGCCCGGCGGTGAGCACGGCGGCGTTCGGGACGGTGTGGATCCAGCCCAGCCCCGCGGTCTCCTCGGACAGCACGGCCAGCGTCTCCTCCCAGGCCAGGCCCGACTCGTGCAGGGCCGCGACCCGCCGTACGGTACGGGCGAGCCGGCTCCCCGCCGGGATCACCCCGAGCCCGCTCTCGAGCGCCTCCCGCACGGTCGGCGCGGTGAACGCCGCCGCGATCAGCGCGGCCGCCCACATGGCGCCGTAGACGCCGTTCCCGGTGTGCGACAGCACCGCGTCCCGGCGGGCCAGACCGGCGGCGCGCACCGGGTCGCCGGGGCAGGTCCAGCCGTGCACGTCGGCGCGGATCAGCGCCCCGATCCACTCCTGGTAGGGATTGTGGTACGTCGCCGTCAGCGGCGGCCGGAGCCCGGCGACGAGATTGCGGTACGCCGCCCGTTCCGCGGTGAAGGTCTGCAGGTACGGCAGTCTGAGCAGCCACAGGTCGCCGACCTGCTCGGTGCTGAAGCCGAAGCCGTGGGTCTCCAGCAGGTCCAGGCCGAGGATCGCGTAGTCCACGTCGTCGTCCCGGCAGCTGCCGTGGATCCGGCCGCGCACGCATTCCCGCCACTCCGGGCGCAGCATCGCGCGGTCGGACGGGTCGGCGGGCTCGGGCAGATAGCCGGTGAGCGGCAGCGCCCCGGCCCGCGTCAGATAGCGGTCGATGCGGTCGCGGGTCCACACCTCGCCCTGTTCGACCGGCTTGCCGAGCATGTTGCCCGCGATCCGGCCGAGCCAGCCGCCGTGGACGCGGTCGGCGAGGTCCGGCCCGGTGCGCCGGGGGGCCGCGGCGGGCTGGGTGGTCATGGCAGGGGTTTACCCGTTTTCCCCGGGGTGTTCCCGGCCGCTTCCCAGCCTTCGGTCGGGGCATGACGGCAGGGGCCCGCTGAGGTTAAGGTCGCAGCGGCGCGACTGGCCCTGACGTGCGCGGGGCCCGGAGAGCAAGGGGAAAGCAAGGTGGCTCACGCTGCAGCGGACGAGACCCGTCGGGTGCTCATCGCCGCGGACAAGTTCAAGGGCTCGCTGACGGCCGTGCAGGTCGCCGAGCGGGTGACGGCCGGGCTGCGCCGGGTCGTGCCTGACCTCGCGGTCGAGGCGCTGCCGGTGGCCGACGGCGGCGACGGGACGGTGGACGCGGCGGTCGCGGCCGGTTTCGAGCGCCGCGAGGTGCGGGTCGCCGGGCCGCTGGGCCAGGAGGTGACCGCCGCGTACGCGCTGCGCGGGGACACCGCCGTCGTGGAGATGGCCGAGGCCAGCGGCCTCCAGCGCCTCCCGGCCGGTGTCTTCGCGGCCCTGACGGCCTCGACGTACGGCTCCGGAGAGCTGTTGCGGGCCGCGCTGGACGCGGGCGCGCGGACGATCGTGTTCGGCGTCGGCGGCAGCGCCACCACGGACGGCGGCGCGGGCATGCTGTCGGCGCTGGGGGCACGGTTCCTGGACGAGGATGGCGAGCCGGTGACCCCGGGCGGCGGAGGCCTCGCCGACCTGGCCCGCGCCGACCTGTCCGGCCTGGACCCGCGCCTGTCCGAGGTGGAGCTGGTCCTGGCGAGCGACGTGGACAATCCGCTGACCGGCCCGAAGGGCGCACCGGCCGTCTACGGCCCGCAGAAGGGCGCCTCCCCGGACGACGTGGAGACCCTGGACACGGCGCTCGGGCACTACGCGAAGGTACTGGAGGCGGCCGTGGGACCGCGGGCCGCCGAGGACGCGGCGGCGCCGGGCGCGGGCGCGGCGGGCGGCATCGGTTACGGCGCCCTGCTCCTGGGTGCCCGCTTCCGCCCCGGTATCGAGGTCATGCTGGATGTGCTGGGTTTCGCTCCGGCGCTGGAGCGGGCCTCGCTGGTGATCACCGGTGAGGGGTCGCTGGACGAGCAGACGCTGCACGGGAAGGCACCGGCGGGCGTCGCCGCTGCGGCGCGGGCGGCCGGCAAGCGGGTCGTGGCGGTGTGCGGCCGTCTCGCCCTCCCGGAGGAGGCCCTGCTGCGGGCCGGCATCGAGCGGGCCTACCCGCTGACCTCGGTCGAGCCGGACGTGGCGCGATGCATCGCGGAGGCCGGACCGATCCTCGAGGACGTGGCGGAGCGGATCGCGCGCGACGGCCTGGTCTGAGCCGGAGCCGACGCCGGACGGCGGGCGGCTACTGCAGGGGCGTGAGCTCGCCGTCCGCGTCCCGGAGGTAGCTCCCGGCCGTGAGGCCCTCCACCGTGCCCTCGTCCAGCCACTTCCGTGACATGTGGTGCAGGAACTTTGCCGGGCGTTCCCAGGCCATCATGTGCCCGGCGTCGGCGTAGCAGAACATGAGCTTCTGGGGCCCGGCGATGGCCTGGTAGAGGTCCGGGACGGAGAAGTGCGCGACCGGGGGCAGCGTGGCCGAGTTGTTGGCCTGCCGGTCGAGGGCGCCGTAGACGATGAGCACGGGCACCCGGCCGCCGAGCACGGGTGTGCCCGAGTCGTCGGTCAGCGGGACCGTCTCGCTGTTCCAGCCCCACCAGTAGCTGTTCCGGAAGCGCAGCACGCCCTGGGGCGGGCCGTCCGGACCCGAGGGCGGCCCCCACTTCAGGCCGACGTCGTCGGTGGCGATCACCGTCTCCCACACCTGGTCGGTCATGCCCGGCTCCCGCTGCTCGGGGCTGCCCTGCTCGATGTCCCACGCGGTGGTGAAGCCGGACTTGCTGTTGACGTTCAGCGGGAAGCCGAAGAGGACGGGCGGCCGGGACACCGGCAGACTCTGTCCGTCGGGCGGGCGGCCGAAGGGGTCCGTGGGCTGCGTGGACCAGCGGCCCTGGGGCGGGAAGATCGGGGCCAGCAGGATGAGGTGGGCGACGTTCTCCGGGTGCTGGAGGGTGTAGGGCCCCAGCACGAACGCGCCCGCGGACCAGCCGATGAACTCGATCGGCTTGTTCCGGTCGGGGGACAGACCCCTGATGAACCGGACCACGGCGTCCAGCTCCGCCCATTCGCTCTCGGAATTGCCCAGCTGGTGGGGGTAGGGAGGGACACACACCTGCGGGAGCGGGTTGGGGACCAGGACCGGCAGCTGCTGGGCGGGGTTGGCGTTGCACGGCACGTCCATCACCGCCGGCCGGGTCGACTGGCCGTTGCCCTGGATGTCCATGATGAACA
The DNA here is from genome assembly GCF_044388685.1 of Streptomyces sp. NPDC020192. Classification (NCBI taxonomy): domain Bacteria; kingdom Bacillati; phylum Actinomycetota; class Actinomycetes; order Kitasatosporales; family Streptomycetaceae; genus Streptomyces; species Streptomyces sp. NPDC020192. Next base: position 193,465 of record NZ_JBIRXG010000010.1, read on the forward strand.
CGTCGTAGCCCGCGCCCGCCAGGTACCGCGCCCAGCTGTACCGGTCCTCGGGGCCGCCGGTGCCGAAGCCGCGGGGCAGCATGAGGTCGAACGCCGCGGCCGCCGGCGCGCTTCTGCCGTGCAGCATCAGCACCGGCCTGCGGTCCTGGCCGTGCGGGGTGCCGTCGTACTCCTGCACGAACAGCCGCACCTGGTCGCCGGGGTTGGCCGGGTTGGTGGACCGGAAGGGGATGCTGCGGTCCGTGATGGTGATGGCGGACATGGGTGTCCTCCCATCGGGTGTGCGAGAAGGTAACCCCCTGAATCAGGGCATATGACCCTGACAAACCCCTGAATCCACCGTCCTCCCCTCGGCGGACCACCGCAACTCGGCGGAGAACAGGCCTAGTTGACTGCTCAACAGGCAATCGGGGCGAGCTCTTGAACGCGAAACGGGTGTGGCCCGAGCTGCTGGGGCTCGGGCCACACCCGTCGGTGCCGGTGCGGAGGGTCAGGGCAGCTGCGCCGCCCGCGCCTCGCGCCGGTTGTCGCGGAAGTTGTTCACCCGGCGGGCCGTGGCGAACAGCGGGATCACCGCGCCCATGACCAGCTGCAGCGCGCAGCCCGTCTGGAGCAGCAGCTGGCCGCTGGGCGCGTCGAAGGCCCAGGCCGCCAGCAGGCCCATGGACAGGACGATCCAGCCGAGCATCGCGCCGGCGAGGCGGCCCCTCGGCTTCGGGTACTCCACGCGGCTCACCATCAGCCACGCCGTGCCCAGGATCGCCAGCAGGGTCGCCACGAAGGGCAGCTCCAGCAGGACGATGGAGACCACCGTCAGCGCGCCGAACGGCGAGGGCATGCCCTGGAACATGCCGTCCTTCATCGTCACGCAGGAGAAGCGGGCGAGTCTGAGTACGACCGCCAGGAGCACCACGATTGCCCCCAGCGCCGCCATCCGCTGGTGTGCGTCGTCGGCGACCATGCCGTAGACGAGGACGAAGTACGCGGGCGCGAGGCCGAAGCTGATCAGGTCGGAGAGGTTGTCCAGTTCCGCGCCCATGGGGGACGAGCGCAGCTTCCGGGCCACCAGTCCGTCGAACAGGTCGAAGACGGCCGCGCAGAGCATCAGGATGACGGCCGTGGCGGCGCTGTGCCGCGCCATGCCCGCGGACGCGTCGTTCCCCGTCAGGTGCGGGATCAGGATGCCGGTGGTGGTGAAGTACACCGCCATGAAGCCGCACGTGGCGTTGCCGAGCGTGAGGGTGTCCGCTATTGAGAGGCGGAGAGAGAGGGGCATCTCCTCTTCTTCGTCCACCTCGTCGGCCTCGGGCACCCAGCCCGCCTGGGTCTCCGGATCAATCACGGTCAATGCGAGTCACCCCAGCCACGGTCTTCTGTCCGACCTCGACCGCGACCTCCACACCCTCGGGCAGGTAGAGGTCGACACGCGAGCCGAAGCGGATCAGACCGATTCGGTCGCCCTGCTCGACCTTCGTACCCTCGGGCACGTAGGGCACGATGCGACGGGCCACCGCGCCGGCGATCTGGATCATCTCGATGTCGCCGAGTTCGGTGTCGAAATGCCAGACTACGCGCTCGTTGTTCTCGCTCTCCTTGTTGAAGGCCGGAACAAAGCCGCCGGGGATGTGTTCGACCGATGTCACCATGCCCGACAGGGGCGCGCGGTTGACGTGGACGTTCAGCGGGCTCATGAAGATCGCGACGCGGGTACGCCCGTCCTTCCACGGCATGATGCTCTGCACCACACCGTCGGCGGGCGAGATGACCCGGCCCGTGGCGATCTCGCGCTCGGGGTCGCGGAAGAACCACAGCATGCCCGCCGCCAGCGCGGTGGCGGGCACGGCGACGGCCTTGGCGGCGCCCGAGCGGCGGGCACGGGCCAGGCTGAGGGCTGCGGTGGCGACGGTCGGGAGAAGCCACGGCGATGCTCCGCGCGCGAGGCGTACGCCGGCCAGGCTGTCTCGATGTGCAGAGGTTTGGCTGTGGGGCATGGATGACCTTCGTAGCGGATGATGCCGCGCAGTTAACGGGGGACGGCGGCTTTCCGGGGATCGTACCGGTCGCGGGCCGCAACTGGGCAAGCCAGGAAGCCGAGTCGGCGGCCGAAGAGCGGCTGAACAACGTCTACGGGGTGTGATCTTCTTCTCGAAGAAAACACCCCATATCCGGACAATCAGCCCTGGAAACGATACTCTTCGAGCAGTCTGCGCCCGATGATCATTTTCTGGATCTCGGCGGTACCTTCACCGATGAGCAGCATCGGCGCCTCGCGGTACAGGCGCTCGATCTCGTACTCCTTGGAGAAGCCGTAGCCGCCGTGGATCCGGAAGGCGTCCTCCACGACCTCCTTGCAGTACTCGGAGGCGAGGTACTTCGCCATCCCGGCCTCCAGGTCGTTGCGTTCCCCGGAGTCCTTCTTGCGTGCCGCGTTGACCATCATCGCATGGGCGGCCTCGACCTTGGTCGCCATCTCCGCCAGTTTGAACTGGATCGCCTGGTGCTGGGCGATCGGCTTGCCGAAGGTGTGCCGCTGCTGGGCGTAACTCACGCCGAGCTCGAAGGCACGCTGGGCGACACCACAGCCACGTGCCGCCACATTCACCCGGCCGACCTCGACGCCGTCCATCATCTGGTAAAAACCGCGGCCGGTGACCCCGCCGAGCACCCGGTCGGCCGGAATCCGCAGGCCGTCCATGATCAGCTCGGTGGTGTCGACGCCCTTGTAGCCCATCTTCTCGATCTTGCCGGGGATCGTCAGCCCCGGACGGACCTCGCCGAAGCCCGGCTCCTTCTCGACCAGGAAGGTCGTCATCGACTTGTGCGGCGCCGTGCCCTCGGGGTGTCCTTCGTCACTCCGGACGAGCACGGCCACCAGCGACGACGTGCCGCCGTTCGTCAGCCACATCTTCTGGCCGTTCAGGACGTACTCGTCGCCGTCCTTCACCGCCTTCGAGGTGATCGCCGACACATCGGAGCCCAGGCCCGGCTCCGACATCGAGAAGGCGCCCCGGATGTCGCCGGCCGCCATCCTCGGCAGGAAGTGGTCCTTCTGCTCCTGCGTGCCGTGCTGCTTGAGCATGTACGCGACGATGAAGTGGGTGTTGATGATGCCGGACACCGACATCCAGCCACGGGCGATCTCCTCCACGCACAGCGCGTAGGTGAGCAGCGACTCGCCCAGGCCCCCGTACTCCTCGGGGATCATCAGGCCGAACAGGCCGAGTTCCTTGAGGCCGTCGACGATCTGCTGCGGGTACTCGTCGCGGTGCTCCAGCTCGGTCGCGACCGGGATGATCTCCTTGTCGACGAAGTCCCGGACGGTGGAGAGGATCTCCTGCTGGACGTCGGTCAGACCGGCGGTCTGGGCGAGACGGGCCATGACTACTTCTCCTGCTGCTTCAGCTCCGGGCGGCCGGGCTGCTCGCCACCGCGCTCCTTGATGTACGTCTCGGTCGGCACCATGACCTTGCGGCGGAAGACACACACCAGGGTGCCGTCCTGCTTGTAGCCCTTGGTCTCGACGTAGACGATCCCGCGGTCGTTCTTCGACTTCGACGGCCACTTGTCGAGCACGGTCGTCTCGCCGTAGATGGTGTCGCCGTGGAAGGTCGGCGCCACGTGCTTGAGCGACTCGATCTCCAGGTTGGCGATCGCCTTGCCGGAGATGTCCGGCACGCTCATGCCGAGCAGCAGGGAGTAGATGTAGTTCCCGACGACGACGTTCTTGCCGAAGTCCGTCGTCTTCTCGGCGTAGTTGGTGTCCATGTGGAGCGGGTGGTGGTTCATGGTGAGGAGACAGAACAGATGGTCGTCGTACTCCGTGACCGTCTTGCCCGGCCAGTGCTTGTACGTCGCCCCGACCTCGAACTCCTCGTACGTGCGTCCGAACTGCATCGCGCTCAGGCCTCCGGGATCTCGAACTTCGACGTGCGCTGCATGCCGGCGGCCCGGCCCTTGCCGGAGATGACCAGGGCCATCTTGCGGCTGGCCTCGTCGATCATCTCGTCGCCGAGCATCGCGGAGCCCTTCTTGCCGCCCGCCTCGGACGTGTAGTAGTCGTACGCGTCCAGGATCAGCTCGGCGTGGTCGTAGTCCTCCTGGGAGGGCGAGAAGATCTCGTTGGACGCCTCGACCTGGCCCGGGTGCAGCACCCACTTGCCGTCGAAGCCGAGCGCGGCGGCGCGCTGGGCGACCTCGCGGTAGCCGTCGATGTTGCGGATCTGCAGGTAGGGGCCGTCGATCGCCTGGAGGTTGTTGGCGCGGGCGGCCATCAGGATCTTCATCAGGATGTAGTGGTAGGCGTCCGCCGGGTAGCCGGGCGGCTGCTCGCCCACGACCAGCGACTTCATGTTGATCGACGCCATGAAGTCGGCCGGGCCGAAGATGATCGTCTCGACGCGCGGGGAGGCTTGCGCGATCTCGTTGACGTTGTTGAGGCCCTGCGCGTTCTCGATCTGCGCCTCGATGCCGATCTTGCCGACCTCGAAGCCCATCGTCTTCTCGATCTGGGTGAGCAGGAGGTCCAGGGCGACGACCTGCTCGGCCGTCTGCACCTTCGGCAGCATGATGCAGTCGAGGTTCTGGCCGGCCCCCTCGACGACCGTGACGACATCGCGGTACGTCCACTCGGTCGTCCAGTCGTTGACACGCACGACCCGCGTCTTGCCCGTCCAGTCGCCCTCGTTGAGGAACTTGACGATGGTGTGCCGCGCCTCGGGCTTGGCGAGCGGCGCGCACGCGTCCTCCAGGTCCAGGAAGACCTGGTCGGCCGGGAGACCCTGCGCCTTCTCCAGGAAGCGCGGGTTCGAACCGGGTACTGCCAGGCACGAGCGCCGCGGGCGGAGACGGTTGACGGTCGTCATGCGGGGACCTCCAGGGGGTCGAGCTTGTTCGCTGTCCGGATCTCGTCGACGATGCGGCCGATGATTCCGGTGATGTCGAAGTCCTTCGGGGTGAACACCGCGGCCACGCCAGCGGCCCTGAGCTGTTCGGCGTCACCGTTCGGGATGATGCCACCTGCGATCACGGGTATATCTGTGGCACCGGCCACACGCAGCCGCTGGAGTACGTCCGGCACCAGCTGGGCGTGCGAGCCGGACAGGATCGACAGACCGACCGCGTGCACGTCCTCGGCGAGGGCCGCGTCCACGATCTGCTCGGGCGTCAGCCGGATGCCCTGGTAGACCACCTCGAACCCGGCGTCACGGGCGCGTACGGCGATCTGCTCGGCGCCGTTGGAGTGCCCGTCCAGGCCCGGCTTGCCGACCAGGAAGCGCAGCTTGCCGACGCCCAGCTCGCGGGCGGTGGCCTCCACCCGGGCGCGCACGTCCGCGAGCGCCGAGCCGGCCTCGGCGGGAACCGCGACCGGCGCCGAGGAGACCCCGGTGGGCGCCCGGTACTCGCCGAACACCTCGCGCAGGGCGCCCGCCCACTCGCCGGTCGTGACCCCGGCCCGGGCGCACTCCAGCGTGGCCTCCATCAGGTTCTGGGTGCCCTTGGCGGCCTCCTTCAGCCGCTCCAGCGCCTTGCAGGGGCGCGGGTGGTTGAAGGGCGGCTGGTAGCGCGTGTCGCGCCAGTTCCGGAGCGAGGCGATGACGCGGGCCTCGACCGCCGGGTCGACCGTCTGGATCGCGGTGTCCAGGTCGGCGGTCAGCGGGTTCGGCTCGGTGCCCTCGAAGGCGTTGACCCCGACGATCTTCTCCTCGCCGGACTCGATCCGCGCGCGCCGCTCGGCGTGCGAGGAGACCAGCTGCGACTTCAGGTAGCCGGACTCGACGGCGGCCATCGCGCCGCCCATCTCCTGGATCCGGTCGATCTCCGCGAAGGAGTCGGCGACCAGCTGTTCCACCTTCGCCTCGATCACCTTCGAGCCCTCGAAGATGTCCTCGTACTCCAGCAGGTCGCTCTCGTAGGCGAGCACCTGCTGGATGCGCAGGCTCCACTGCTGGTCCCAGGGCCGGGGCAGCCCGAGGGCCTCGTTCCAGGCCGGCAGCTGTACGGCACGCGCGCGTGCGTCCTTCGACAGCGTCACCGCCAGCATCTCCAGCACGATCCGCTGGACGTTGTTCTCCGGCTGCGCCTCGGTCAGGCCGAGCGAGTTGACCTGGACGCCGTAGCGGAACCGGCGCTGCGTGGGGTCCTCGATGCCGTACCGCTCGCGGGTGACCTTGTCCCAGATGCGGCCGAACGCCCGCATCTTGCACATCTCCTCGACGAAGCGGACGCCCGCGTTGACGAAGAAGGAGATGCGGGCGACCACATCACCCATACGCTCCTGCGGCACCTGGCCGGAGTCCCGGACGGCGTCCAGGACCGCGATCGCCGTGGACATCGCGTACGCGATCTCCTGGACCGGAGTGGCGCCCGCCTCCTGCAGGTGGTAGCTGCAGATGTTGATCGGGTTCCACTTCGGGAGGTGGGAGACCGTGTACGCGATCATGTCCGTCGTCAGCCGGAGGCTCGGTCCCGGAGGGAACACATGGGTGCCCCGGGACAGGTACTCCTTGACGATGTCGTTCTGGGTCGTGCCCTGGAGCCTGGTGATGTCCGCGCCCTGCTCCTCCGCGACGACCTGGTAGAGCGCCAGCAGCCACATGGCGGTGGCGTTGATCGTCATCGAGGTGTTCATCTGCTCCAGCGGGATGTCCTGGAACAGCCGGCGCATGTCACCGAGGTGCGAGACGGGCACGCCGACCCGGCCGACCTCGCCGCGGGCGAGGATGTGGTCGGGGTCGTAGCCGGTCTGCGTCGGCAGGTCGAACGCCACCGACAGACCGGTCTGGCCCTTGGCGAGATTGCGCCGGTACAGCTCGTTGGACGCCTCGGCCGTGGAGTGACCGGCGTACGTGCGCATCAGCCACGGCCGGTCCTTCTGACGCTCAGTCATCTATGGCCTCGTGTCCTCAGATGTTGCGGAAGCGGTTGATGGCGTCGATGTGCTGGGCGCGCATCTCCACGTCGCGCACACCCAGGCCCTCCTCGGGCGCGAGGCACAGCACGCCGACCTTGCCCTGGTGCAGGTTGCGGTGGACGTCGTAGGCCGCCTGACCGGTCTCCTCGAGGGCGTACACCTTCGACAGGGTCGGATGGATCTTCCCCTTGGAGACGAGGCGGTTGGCCTCCCAGGCCTCGCGGTAGTTGGCGAAGTGCGAGCCGATGATCCGCTTCAGGGACATCCACAGGTAGCGGTTGTCGTACTCGTGGTTGTACCCGGAGGTCGAGGCGCAGGTGACGATCGTGCCGCCCTTGCGGGTGACGTAGACCGAGGCACCGAAGGTCTCGCGGCCGGGGTGCTCGAAGACGATGTCGACGTCCTCGCCGCCGGTGAGTTCCCGGATGCGCTTGCCGAAGCGCTTCCACTCCCTGGGGTCCTGGGTGTGCTCGTCCTTCCAGAACCGGTAGTCCTCGGCGTTGCGGTCGATGATCAGCTCGGCGCCCATCCTCCGGCAGATCTCGGCCTTCTGCTCGCTGGAGACCACACAGATCGGGGTGGCGCCGCCGGCGAGTGCGAACTGGGTGGCGTACGAGCCGAGTCCGCCGCTCGCGCCCCAGATCAGCACGTTGTCGCCCTGCTTCATCTGGGCGCCGTTGCGGGAGACCAGCTGGCGGTAGGCGGTGGAGTTGACCAGGCCCGGGGCCGCGGCCTCCTCCCAGCTGAGGTGGGCCGGCTTCGGCATCAGCTGGTTGGACTTGACCAGCGCGATCTCGGCGAGACCGCCGAAGTTGGTCTCGAAGCCCCAGATGCGCTGCTCGGGGTCGAGCATCGTGTCGTTGTGCCCGTCGCTCGACTCCAGCTCGACGGAGAGGCAGTGCGCGACGACCTCGTCGCCGGGCTTCCAGGCGTTGACACCGGGACCGGTGCGCAGGACGACGCCCGCGAGGTCGGAGCCGATGATGTGGTACGGCAGGTCGTGGCGGCGGGTCAGCTCGCTGACCTTGCCGTAGCGCTCCAGGAAGCCGAACGTCGGCATCGGCTCGAAGATCGAGGTCCACACCGAGTTGTAGTTGACCGAGGAGGCCATGACGGCCACCAGGGCCTCGCCCGGGCCGAGTTCGGGCACGGGCACGTCGTCGAGGTGGAGCGACTTGCGCGGGTCCTTGTCGCGGGTGGTGAGGCCCGCGAACATCTCCTGTTCGTCCTTGTGCACGGTGATCGCGCGGTACGACTCGGGGAGCGGCAGGGCGGCGAAGTCGGCGGACGTGGCGTCCTGCGACTGGATCGCGTCCAGGATGTCCTTCACGGTCACGGTGTTGCCTCCGGCGGTGTGCGCCCCCTTGAGGGGAGGGGGCGCTGAGGGTTCGTCGGTGCTGAGATGAGTGCTGCTGAGGGTTTTGAGGGGTGCCGTCGGTTCGGCTCGGTGGTGCTTCGGCAGCGCTTTGTGGCGCGGGAGGTTGCCTGTGACGCAGGCGTCCGGGCGCGGTCAGCCATCGGCTTGCGGGGACAGCCGGCGAGCGAACGGTCTCTGCTCGCCGGCCGCCCGGACATCTTCAACGTATGACACCGCGTGTCAGGTCGCAAGGCACTGAGTGCCAGAACAAGCCCTCAGATGAAATCTTTACGTAACAAATGAGCGATGATCGATCGAACGGGGCTTGAAATCCACTCGAAAACGGGCCCTGACATGGCAAAACGGCCACCCCGTAGGGTGGCCGTCATCACAGCGTGAGAGCGGGGTCAGCGCTCCTTCAGAGCCTGCTCGATGGTCCGCATGACCTCCTCCAGCGGGGCGTCGGTGCGGGCGACGGTCACCAGAATCTCGCCCTGGGCGGACGTCGATGCCGCCGGCGGCCTCGCCGGCGCGGTGCGGCCCGCCCCGATCCCGGTACCGAACGTCTTCCGTACGATCGCGAAGGCGTGGTCGAGCTGTGCCTCGACGTCGCCCTGGCCGCCCGCCCGCAGCCAGCGCCGCAGCACGTGGTTGTGGGCGGTGACGACGGCGGAGGCGGCCACCTCGGCCAGCAGCGGGTCGTCGCCCACGTCGTCGGCGTGCGCGTGCTCGTCGAAGTGGCCGAGGAGATAGCGGGTGAACAGGCGCTCGTAGCGGGCCACCGAGGCGATCTCGGCCTCGCGCAGGGTGGGCACCTCGCGGGTGAGCTTGTAGCGGGCGACCGAGATCTCCGGCCGGCCCGCGTACATCTTCATGACTTCCTTGATGCCGCGGCACACGGTGTCGAGCGGGTGCTCGTGCGCGGGGGCGGCGTTGAGGACCGCCTCGGCCCGGACCAGCGTGTCGTCGTGGTCCGGGAAGATCGCCTCTTCCTTGGAGCGGAAGTGGCGGAAGAAGGTGCGGCGGGCGACTCCGGCGGCGGCCGCGATCTCGTCGACGGTGGTCGCCTCGTACCCCTTGGTCGCGAACAGCTCCATGGCTGCGGCCGCCAGTTCTCGGCGCATCTTGAGCCGCTGGGCGGCGGCGCGACTGCCTGCGGCACTTTCCGGCGCGTCGGGCGTAGCTGGTGTACGTGAGGACTTGGCGGGCTGGGACATGACCCGAACGTACTGCATGTGCGCAGCTCTTTGCGCAGGTGTGGGGGTTTCCCCGCCCCGGAGGGACGGGGGACCGCCTGCCCGGGCGGGGAGGGAATGCGCAGCGGGATCGAGCAGTCCGCCCCAGTCCGTCTCCGCGTGGGACCAGTCGCCGACGCCCTCAGCGGCGGGCATACTCGCGGAAGCCGCGGCCCGTCTTGCGGCCGAGGCAGCCCGCCGCCACCAGGTGCTCCAGCAGCGGCGCCGGGGCGAGACCCGGGTCGCGGAACTCGCGGTGCAGGACCTTCTCGATGGCCAGCGAGACGTCCAGGCCGACGACGTCCAGCAGCTCGAAGGGGCCCATCGGGTAGCCGCCGCCGAGCTTCATCGCCGCGTCGATGTCGTCCAGGGACGCGTAGTGCTCCTCGACCATCTTGATCGCGTTGTTGAGGTACGGGAACAGCAGCGCGTTCACGATGAAGCCGGCCCGGTCGCCGCAGTCCACCGCGTGCTTCTTGATCTTCGCGCAGACCTCGCGGACGGTCGCGTGGACGTCGTCGGCCGTCAGCACGGTCCGCACGACCTCGACCAGCTTCATCGCCGGCGCCGGGTTGAAGAAGTGCATGCCGATCACGTCCTGCGGGCGCGAGGTGGCGCGGGCGCAGGCGACGACGGGCAGCGAGGAGGTGGTGGTGGCGAGGACCGCGCCGGGCTTGCAGATTTTGTCCAGTGTGCCGAACAGCTGCTGCTTGACCTCCAGGTCCTCGGCGATCGCCTCGACGGCCAGGTCGACGTCGGCGAACGCGTCGTAGGACCCGGCCGGGACGATCCGGTCCAGCACCTCGGCGGCGGCCTCCGCGGTCAGCCGGGCCTTGTCGACCGAGCGTGCGAGCGACTTGCCGATCCGGGCCTTGGCGGCCTGCGCCTTCTCCTCGCTGCGGGCGGCCAGCACGACGTCGTAGCCCGCCTTGGCGAACACCTCGGCGATGCCGGAGGCCATGGTGCCGGAGCCGGCGACGCCGACGGAGCGGACTTCGCGGCCGGGGGTCCCGGTGCCGGCGGCGTCGGGGGTCAGGGCGTCGGCGACGACCGTGGCGCTGCCCGGCGCCTCGTAGGTGTAGAAGCCCCGCCCGGACTTGCGGCCGGTCAGGCCCGCCTCGCTGAGCTGCTTGAGGATCGGGGCGGGTGCGTGCAGCCGGTCGCGGGTCTCGGCGTACATGGCCTCCAGGACGGTGCGCGCGGTGTCGATGCCGATCAGGTCCAGCAGCGCGAGCGGGCCCATCGGCAGACCGCAGCCGAGCCGCATCGCCGCGTCGATGTCCTCGCGGGAGGCGTAGCGGGCCTCGTACATCGCGGCGGCCTGGTTGAGGTAGCCGAACAGCAGGCCGTCGGCGACGAAACCGGGGCGGTCGCCGACCGCGACCGGCTCCTTGCCCAGCTCGAGCGCGAGGTCGGTGACCGCGGCGACGGCCCCCGGCGCGGTCAGCACCGAGGAGACGACCTCGACCAGCTTCATCGCGGGCGCCGGGTTGAAGAAGTGCAGGCCCAGCACCCGCTCGGGGCGGGCCGAGTCGGCGGCGAGCCGGGTCACGGACAGGGCGTTGGTGCCGGTGGCGAGGATCGTGTCGGGGCGGACGATGCCGTCCAGCTCGCGGAGGATCCGGTGCTTGATCTCGTACGACTCCGGGGCCACCTCGAGGACGAGGTCGGCGTCGGCCGCCGCCGCGAGGTCGGTGCCGGTGCGCAGCCGGGCGAGGGCGTCGGCGCGCTCGGACTCGGTGAGCCGGCCGCGCTCCACGGCGCGGGCGGTGGAGGCCTCCAGGGCGGCGACGCACCGCGCGGCCTGGGCCTCGCCGACGTCGATGCCGATCACCTCGCGGCCGGCCTGCACGAGGACCTCGGTGATGCCGGTGCCCATGGTGCCGAGGCCGACGACGGCGATCGTCTTGAGCGTGGACGGGGTGCCGGACTGGGGGGACAGGGGAGTGGCCATCGCGGGACTCCTGGAATGAGGGTGACGACGAGGAACGCGCCGGGTGCGCCGAAGGGCGCACCACGGAGCGGAAAGGAGTGCGGGTGTTGCCGGGCTGCGAGCGCACACGCCCGGTGCTGCCAGTGCCACGGGCGCGCACAACGCCCGTACGAACGGCAGGGAATCGACCGGCCCTGTCCCGGAGCCGGGTCGTACAGCGGTACGAGCCGTACCGAACTGATGGTTGCTCGCGACGGCCGCGTCACCAAACCGTCGCCAGCGAGGATGCGAGTGGGTAACTCGCTCGTCTGAGCTTAACCCGCGGGTAACGAGCGCGCTAGAGGAGCGCTCGAATCCGACTTTGTGATGTAGCTCCCCCTGGTCTCGCCACCGCCTACGCTGGACTTCGTGGACGAAGAGTTGCGATCGCTCACGGAGCGCTTACGGCAGGAGTCGCACGGCTCGGCGGCGTTCGAGCGGCTGCTGGCGACCGAGGACCACGACGAACTCGCGGAGGTGCTCAGCGCGCCCGGACAGCCCCTGTGGGCCAGAGAGCTGGCCGCGCTCCGCCTCGGCCGTGCGGGTGACCGGCGTGCCTTCGAGTCCCTGGTGCTGCTCCTGAACCACCGCGACCCCCCGCGCTGCGCCTCCGCCGCCGCAGCCCTGGCCCGCCTCGGCGACCCCCGCACGGCCCGCGCGGCGGCGGCCCTCGCCACCAACGAACTGCGCGTCGCCTACGCCCTGCATCCGGTACGGCTCCTGACCGCCCTGCGCGCCCCCGAGTCCGTGCCCGCGCTGATCACCACCCTGGAACGCCGCCTCAGTCCCCACGACCCCTACCGCAAGGTCGCCCTCGCCTGTGTGGAGGGCCTCGGCACCCTCGGCGACCCCCGCGCCCGCCGTGTCCTGAACGAGGCCCTGGCCCACCCCGCCCTCGCGGAGGCGGCGGTGCACGCCCTGACCCGCATCCCCCAGCAGAAGGAAGCCAGATGACACCGGCTCAGCACATGCCTGGTGCGCTCACCCGTCCACCACCGCGAGCGCCTCGACCTCCATGAGGAACTCCGGCCCCACCAGCCCGGCCACCCGCACCGCGGACGACGCCGGCAGCCGGTCGTCGGGTATGTGCTCGGCACGGGCCGCGCGGATGGCGGGCAGGTGGGCCGTGTCCGTCACGAAGTACGTCAACTTGACGACGTGCTCGAACCCGGCACCGGCGGCGGCCAGACACCGCCTCAGATTCTCGAACACCTGCCGAGCCTGCGCCGCGGGATCCCCGGCACCGACCAGCTCCCCCTTCTCGTCGAGGGGGAGCTGGCCGGAGACGACGACGAGTCGGCCGGTGGCTGTGACGACATGGCTGTACTGGGCGGCGGGGGCGACGCCGTCGGGGGCGGGAATACGGATCGGTTCACTCATGACTCCATGGTGACAGCGCCCCGATGGGGCGCGGGGCTGTATCGATATGCGGCTCCGCCGCGTGGGTGCGACAAGCCACGGCGCTGCCGCAGACGCACGACGGCACATCCCGGCACGTCCGTAGGCGCGTCTACCGACGAAATCCAAGCAACCCGTGCAGCGCAGCCCCCCGCGAAGAAGTGGACGCCGCCTTCGCAGCCAACGGCTCGGGATCGGGGGACTTCGCACACACCGCGTCGGCCACACCGGCGGAGCCACGAGGTACCCGCCCGTCCGCCAGGTACGCACTCAGATACCGGTCCAGGCACGCGTTGCCGCTCAGCGTGATCCCATGGTTCCCGCCACCCTCCTCGACCACGAGGCTGGAACGGGCGAGCAGTCGGTGCACGGTGACCCCGCCCGGATAGGGCGTCGCCGCGTCGTCGGTGGCCTGGAAGAGCAGCGTCGGCGGCAGCTTGGCGTTGGCGACGTTCACCGGCTCGCGCCGCGCCCCCGGCCAGTAGACGCACGGCGCGTTGTACCAGGCGTTGTTCCAGGCGAAGAACGGCGCCTTGCGGTACACCTCCCAGGTGTCCGCCCGCCACCGGTTCCAGGAGCCGGGCCAGGCGGTGTCCCGGCACTGCACCGCCGAGTAGACGCTGTAGCCGTTGTCGCCCTTGTGGCCGACGGCGCCGAAGTTCTCGTACGCCTCCACCAGCGGCTCGGTGTTCCCCTCGCGCACGTACGACGCGAACGCCTCGGCGAGATAGGGCCAGTAGCCGTTGTAGTAGCCGCCGGGGACGAAGGTGTCCTCCAGCTCGGCGGCGCCGACCTTGCCGGCGGCCGGCTTCTTCGCCAGCGCCGCCCGCATCGCGTACCACGTGGCCTCGATCTTCCCGGGGTCCCTGCCGAGGTGGTACGTGGAGTCGTGCCGGGCGATCCAGGTCATCAGGGCGCGGTGGCGGTCGTTGAAGGCGTAGTCCTGGCCGAGGTTGTCCGCGTACCAGACCCCGGCCGGGTCGACCACCGAGTCCAGTACGAGACGGCGGACCCGTTCGGGGAAAAGCTTGGCGTAGACCGCGCCGAGGTAGGTGCCGTAGGAGTAGCCGAAGTACGTGATCCGCGGGGCGCCGAGGGCCGCGCGGACGGCGTCCATGTCGCGTGCGGCGCTGACGGTGTCGATGTACGGCAGCACGTCGGCGTGCCTGCGGCCGCAGGCGGCGGCGAAGGACCTCGCGCGCGTGAGGTTCGCCTTTTCCACTGCCGCCGTCGCGGGCACGGTGTCGGGGCGCACCGCCTTGAAGTGGCCGGGCGCACAGTCCAGAGCCGGGGCCGACCTGCCGACGCCGCGCGGGTCGAAGCCGATGACGTCGTACTGGGCGGCGACGCTCCTCGGCAGCGCGGAGGCGACGAACCCGGCGAGGGTGAGGCCGCTGCCGCCCGGGCCGCCCGGGTTGACCAGCAGCGGGCCCTGGAACGTGGTCGCCGTGTGCGGGACGCGGGACAGGGCGAGCGTGATCTGCCGGCCCGCCGGGTTCGCGTGGTCCAGCGGCACCTTCAGGGACGCGCACTGCAGCGTCGGGTAGTCGCCGGTGCCGCACGTCGTCCAGCCGAGCGGGGCCGAGGGGGCGGCCTGCGCGGGCAGGGCGGTGACCGAGCCCGCCACCACGGCGGCGGCAGCGCACAGCACGGCTGCGCGTGTTCTCATGGGTCCTCCCGGGACGGACGCGGAGGGATCGGCGGACCGCGAGGATCACGGCCCTCGCCGCATCGTCCCGGGACCGGGGCCCTGGAGAACGCGCTGCGCCCGGAGTTGACCCGATTGGGCCCGCGCGATGCCCTCGAACGTCCTCACCCGGACGCCGTCACATGAGAGTGAGCTGGGTCGGTTCTTCCACCTGCTCCGGCTCGTCCGGGGCCGCCGGGCGGATACGGCGGGCCAGCCCCGCGCGCGTGGGTCCGATGCCGTACTCCTGTGCCAGCTCGTGCACCTGACGGGTGATCCGGCGCTGGTACCACGTGGGCGCGTAGGCGCCCGCCGCGTACAGCCGCTCGTAGCGCCGCACCAGGTGCGGATGGTGCCGGGCGAGCCAGGCCATGAACCACTCCCGGGCGCCCGGGCGCAGGTGCAGCGTCAGCGGGGTCACCGAGGTCGCCCCGGCCGCCGCGATCGCCCGTACCGTGGCCCGCAGCTGGTCGGGGTGGTCGCTCAGGAACGGGATGACCGGCGCCATCAGCACCCCGCAGCCGATGCCGTGCTCGCCGAGGGTGCGGACGACGTCCAGCCGGCGCTCGGGCGCGGGGGTGCCCGGCTCCACCGTGCGCCACAGCCCGTCGTCGAGGAAGCCGACCGAGACCGAGATGCCGACGTCCGTCACCTCGGCCGCCCGCACCAGCAGGTCCAGGTCGCGCAGGATGAGCGTGCCCTTGGTGAGGACCGAGAACGGGTTCGCGTGCTCGGTGAGGGCGGAGATGATGCCCGGCATCAGCCGGTAGCGGCCCTCGGCCCGCTGGTAGCAGTCGACGTTGGTGCCCATCGCGACGTGCTCGCCCTGCCAGCGGGGGGAGGCGAGCTGGCGGCGCAGCACCTCGGGCGCGTTGACCTTGACCACGATCTGGGTGTCGAAGCCGAGGCCCGTGTCGAGGTCCAGATAGCTGTGGGTCTTCCTGGCGAAGCAGTACACGCACGCGTGCGTGCAGCCGCGGTAGGGATTGACGGTCCATTCGAACGGCATGCGCGAGGCGCCCGGCACCCGGTTCAGCACCGAGCGCGACCGGACCTCGTGGAAGGTGATTCCCCGGAACTCGGGCGTGTCGAAGGTGCGGATCGTGACCGCGTCCGCGCCGAACAGTGCGGGTTCGGCCCGGCCGTGTTCGCTCCGCTCCGTGAGGTTCTCCCAGCGCATGACGCCTCCTCGGTAGTACTGCCGCAGAGAATAGAACATCTGTTCCCATGATCGTGCGACCTGTGTTGACGCCCCCCGATTTGGGGCGCCGGGCGCCGGGGTGGTTGGCTTGGTCCCATCCCGAGAAACCAGGTCCTGGAGGAACGCAATGGCGCAGGTCGAGGCCACTACGGAGCGGGTCGTCGCGGCGGACGCGGAGAAGGTGTTCGACGCCCTCGCCGACTACCGCGGCACGCGGCAGAAGCTGCTGCCCGAGCACTTCAGCGAGTACGAGGTCCGCGAGGGCGGCGACGGCGAGGGCACCCTCGTCCACTGGAAGCTCCAGGCCACCAGCAAGCGGGTCCGCGACTGCCTGCTGGAGGTCAGCGAGCCCACCGACGGCGAGCTGGTCGAGAAGGACCGCAACTCCTCCATGGTCACCACCTGGCGCGTCACCCCCGCCGGCGAGGGCAGGTCCCGGGTCGTCGTCACCACCACCTGGACCGGCGCCGGCGGCATCGGCGGCTTCTTCGAGAAGACGTTCGCCCCCAAGGGCCTCGGCCGGATCTACGACGCCCTGCTCGCCAACCTCGCCGCCGAGGTCGAGAAGTAGGACCAAAGTCCAGCCGGTGAAGGGGGGTTGGCCCCTTCACCGGTTCGAGTGGATCTCCTCGTTGTCCGGAACGATGCCGTAACTCGCCGCAGTTGTTCACAGTTGACGCCTTACGCGGGACATGTGATCAGGTGTGACGAGGGGAGCGGTACGTGGGCGGGACGACTCTGGTGACACACGAGCCGGTCGCGGCACCGGCCGAGGGGGAGCGGGCCACCGCGCGGGGGGACACCGCCGTACCGTCGCCACCGCCCGGACCGGCGCCTCAACTCGGCGCACGCCGCGTGCGGTTGGTCTTCCTCGGGCTGATGCTCGCCCTGCTCCTCGCGGCGCTCGACCAGATGATCGTCGCCACCGCCCTGCCGAAGATCGTCGGCGAACTGCACGGCCTGGACCGGATGAGCTGGGCGATCACCGCCTATCTGCTCACCTCCACCATCGGCCTGCCGCTGTACGGCAAACTCGGCGACCTCGTCGGCCGCAAGGGCGTCTTCCAGTTCGCCATCGCCGTCTTCGTCCTCGGCTCCGCGCTGGCCGGCCGGGCCCAGTCCATGGACCAGCTGATCGCCTTCCGCGCGGTCCAGGGCGTCGGCGCCGGCGGGCTCATGATCGGCGTGCAGGCGATCATCGCCGACATCGTGCCGCCCCGCCAACGCGGCCGCTACATGGGCCTGATCGGCGCCGCCTTCGGCCTCGCCTCCGTCGCGGGCCCGCTGCTCGGCGGCTACTTCACCGACCATCTCTCCTGGCGCTATTGCTTCTACGTCAACGTCCCCTTCGGCCTGGTCACCCTCGCCGTGGTCACCGTCGTCCTGAAACTGCCGAAACCCGCCACCCGCGGCCGCCTCGACATCCTCGGCGCGCTGCTCCTCGCCACCGCCTCCACCTGCCTGGTGCTGCTGACCAGCTGGGGCGGCACCGACTACGCGTGGGGCTCACGGCAGATCCTCGGCCTCGGCGCGGGCGCCCTCGCCGCCACGGTCCTCTTCCTCGTCGCCGAGCGCTTCGCCGCCGAACCCCTCATCCCGCTCCGGCTGTTCCGCGACTCCGTCTTCAACGTCAGCGGCCTGGTCGGCCTGGTCATCGGCGTCGCCCTGTTCGGCGCCGCCAGCTATCTGCCGACCTTCCTGCAGATGGTCGACGGTGCCAGCGCCACCGAGTCCGGGCTGCTGATGCTGCCCATGATGGCCGGGATCGTCGGCGCCTCGATCATCGGCGGCCAGCTCATCAGCCGCACCGGCCGCTACAAGGTCTTCCCCGTGCTCGGCAGCGCCGTCTCCGTCGCCGGCATGTGGCTGCTGTCCCGCCTCGAGACCGACACGCCCCGGCTGCACTACAGCATCTGGATGGCCGTCCTCGGCGCCGGCATCGGCCTGGTGATGCCCGTCCTCGTCCTCGCCGTGCAGAACTCCGTACGGCCCTCCGACCTCGGCGCCGCCACCAGCGCCAACAACTACTTCCGGCAGATCGGCGGCAGCGTCGGCGCCGCGATCTTCGGCACCCTCTTTGCCGACCGGCTCACCTCCGCGCTGCGCAGGGAACTGCCCCCGCGCGCGGGTGCCCGGCTGCCCGACGCGGACTCCATCACCCCGCAAGCGGTGCACGCCCTGTCGCCGGCCCTGCGCGACGCCTACATCCGCGCCTACGCCGACGCGATGCCCCGGATCTTCCTCTACCTCGTCCCGGTGCTCGTCGCAGGCCTGCTCATCGCCTTCTTCCTCAAGGAGAAACCCCTGGTGTCCCACCCCACCGCCGAGACCGAGCACGAGACCGTGAACCCCCCCATTCCACAGGCCCGTTCGCCCTACGCCGCCGGCATCCCCGTCTGCGGCACCGTGCAGCACCCCGACGGCACCGTGGTGCCCCGCGCCGCCCTCACCCTCATCAACGTCACCGGCCAGCAGATCGGCCGGGGCGCCAGCGGCGAGGACGGGCGGTACGCGCTCAGCACGCCCGGCTCCGGGTCGTACGTGCTCATCGCCTCCGCGGGCGGCCACCAGCCGCAGGCCGTCTCCGTCACCGTCGGCGAACGGCCCGTCGAGCTCGACGTCGTCCTCGGCGGCGCCGGACGCCTCGCCGGCAGCGTCCGCACCGCCGACGGCAGCCCCGTACGGGACGCCACCGTCACCCTCACCAACGTGCACGGCGAGGTCGTCGCCGCCACCCGCAGCGGCCGCGAGGGCGGCTACGTCATCACCGAACTCGTCGCCGGCGAGTACACCCTGGCCGCCAGCGCCCCCGCCTTCCGGCCCGCCGCCCTCCCGGTCACCGTGCAGGCCTCCCGGGAGACCCGGCAGGACGTCGAACTCGCGGGCGGCGCCGTGCTGAAGGGCACCGTCCGGGCGAACGGCGGCCGGCCCGTGGAGGACGCGCGCGTGACGCTCCTCGACGCCGCCGGCAACGTCGTCGACACCCTCACCACCGGAGCGGACGGAACGTTCCGGTTCGTCGACCTGTCCTCCGGCGAGTACACCGTCATCGCCGCCGGCTACCCGCCGGTCGCGACCGTGCTCCAGGTCGCGGGCGGCGGCCGCACCGAACGCGACCTGCAGCTCGGCCACGAGGACTGACGGAGGGGGCAGGGGGCGCTCGCGGGCCGCTGAGCTGCGCGCGGGTGGGATCCGGCGAGGTCAATTCCAGGATTGCCACACATCGCGACCGGCCGCCGCCGTACGGTAGTGGCAGGCTTGACAGATCGTTTGCGAACAGCCGCGGGGAGAAAGGGCCTGGGCCATGGATTTCGGCGACGACCGTGGCAGCACGCGGGACACACCTCCCGGCCACGGCGCGGGTGACGCCGCCGCGGGCCGCATTCCGCTGGCCGTGGTCGTCGTCGACCGCACCGGCCTCGTGTCCCACTGGAGCAGCGGAGCACGGCGGTTGTTCGGCGCCGGACGCGAGGACGCCGTAGGACGGCCCGCCGCCGATCTGCTGCCGGTCTCTGGCGCCCTCCCCGAGGAAGCGCACGACGCGGCGATGCCCGACGCGTACACGCGCTACGACGGGCCCGGCCCCGACCTGGAGGCCTCGCTCGACGGGCACACCGGCTACGCCACCGCCGGCCGCGCCCGCCTCGCCGCACACGGCGATCCCGAGGGCGGGGAGCGGCTCGACGTGCTGTGGTGGGCCTACCCGCTGGTCGGCCCCGGTCCGTCCCGGCTGCTCGTGCTCGCCGCCGACGCCGGCCGGCTGCGCGACGAACGCGGCTACGACGACGAGACCGCCGAGCGCATCTCGCCCGGCTTCGCCCGGCACACCGAACTGCCCGCCTCCGACGAGCTGGAGCGGCGGCTGCCCGAGATCCTGCCCAACATGGGCCCGGGACTCAGCTCCCGCATCGTCGCCCAGGTCCTCGAACTGGGCTATCCGGTCCTGGAGTTCAGCCAGTCCGAGCGGGTGCCCGTCACCCCGTACTGGGGCGTGCCCCGCCGCCCGGGCCGCCGCCGTGCCGAGCCCGTCGTACCGCAGCAGCGGTCCGCGTCCGTCCTGGTCCCGGCCGGCGCCGAGGAGGACCTGGAGTACGCCGCGGTGCGCGAGCGGCTGGAGTTCCTCAACGAGGTCAGCTCCCGCATCGGCTCCTCCCTCGACCTCGGTGAGACCATCCGCGAGGTCACCAGCGCCGCCGTGCCCCGGTTCGCCGACTTCGCCGGCACCCATCTGCGCGCCGCCGTCCTCGCCGGGGAGGGTTTCCCCGACGGCCCGCCCGACGCCAGCACCGTGATGTTCCGCGTCTGGGTCGAGCACAACGACGAACCCGGCCGCTGGGACGACACCGTGCCCGTCGGCGAGGCCTTCGCCTTCCCCGAGCACACGCCGTTCTACAAGTGCATGGTCACCGGTGAGCCGGTGCTCATCCCGAGGGTCACCGAGGAGCTGTCCGAGCGAATCTCCGGCGAGTTCGAGAAGCGCGACCTCAGGCCCCTCATCGGCGGCCGCTCGCTGCTGATCGTGCCGCTCAAGGCCCGCAACGTCGTCCTCGGCTTCATGGTGCTGATGCGCCGCCCCGACCGGCCCGCGTTCGACGACATGGACCGCACCACCGGCGCCGAACTCGCCGCCCGCGCCGGGCTCGTGCTCGACAACGCGCGCATGTACACGTACCAGGAGAACGTCGCCGACACCCTCCAGGACAGCATGCTGCCGCAGGTCACCCCGCGGATGGCCGGCTGTGACGTGGCGACCCGCTATCTGCCCGGCACCCGGCTCGGCAGGATCGGCGGCGACTGGTTCGACACCATCAAACTGCCCGGCTCGCGCACCGCCCTCGTCGTCGGCGACGTCATGGGTCACGGCCTCAACTCGGCCGCGATGATGGGCCAGTTGCGCACCGCCGTCCAGACCATGGCCGCGATGGAGACCCCGCCGGCCCAGCTCCTGCGCAACCTCGACGACCTGGCCCGGCGCCTCGGCGACACCTACCTCGCCACCTGTCTGTACGCGGTCTACGACCCGATCCGCGGCGAACTGCACCTCGCCAACGCCGGCCACATCCCGCCGGTCCTGGTGCGCGCCGAGGACGGCAGCAGCGAACTCCTCGACCTGCCCACCGGTGCCCCCGTCGGCGTCGGCGGCGTCGCCTTCGAGTCCGTCCGGGTCAGGGTCGCGCCCGGCGACCGGCTGGTGCTGTGCACCGACGGCCTGGTCGAGGTCCGCGGCTCCGACATCGGCGAGGGACTGGCCGCGCTGTGCGAGTCCGCCGCGCACCCCGCCGCCTCCATGGACGACGCCTGCGACACCATCATCCGCGCCCTCAACACCCACGGCGGCCGCAAGGACGACGTCGCCCTGCTCATGGCCCGCCTCAACGGCATCCCCGGCGACCACGTCGCCGAATGGCGGCTCGACCCCGACCCGCGCGAGGTCGCCCGGGCCCGCCGCCTGGTCCGCGCCCAGCTCCTCGCCTGGGGCCTGCCGCAGGCGGTGGAGACCGCCGAACTGCTGGTCAGCGAGGTCGTCACCAACGCCGTACGGCACGCCGGGAGCGAGCCGGTCGACCTGCGCGTGGTCCGCGCCGACGCCCTGCTCTTCGAGGTCACCGACGACGAACCCGCCCTGCCCGCGATGCTCGGCGCCGGCCCCCACGACGAGTCGGGCCGCGGGCTGCGCGTGGTCAGCCGACTGGCCCGGGAGTGGGGCGCCACGGCGAGCGGGCACCGCAAGACGGTCTGGTTCGAACAGGCCGTCGGCGCGAGGGGATGAGCGGGCGCGGTGTACGACGGTGAGCCGGGGGGCTTACGGGTGTGAGCGGGGGCGTGCGCCCTGGTCCTGCGCGCCCCTGATCCGTCCGGGCGGGCCCGTACATCTCGTGAAGGTGGGCACCATCCCCTTGCCCCGCTCCGGACGCCCGCGATATCCCGATCACGGAACCGAACCGTGGGGAGAGCGCATGAACGTCTCGGACAACTACCGCGACGCCTGGGAAAGTTACTGGAAAGAGACCTCCGACGAGGCGGGCGAGGCGATCTGGGACTGCGATCCCTCCCTCTCCGCCGAGCCGCACAGCGCCCTGCTGCTGCCCCACGCCGACCCGGGGCGCACCATGGTCGACCTCGGCTGCGGCAACGGCACCACGACCCGCTACCTGGCCACCCGGTTCGCGCGCGCCGTCGGCGTCGACCTCTCGCACGCCGCCGTCGAGCACGCCCGCCGCGCCACGACCGACGACACCGTGGAGTTCGAGCAGCTCGACCTCACCGACGCCGACGCCGTCCGCGCCCTGCACCACCGGCTCGGCGACGCCCACGTCTACATGCGGGCCGTCATCCACCAGAGTGAACCGGAGGCGCGGCCCGCGGTCGCCGCCGCCGTCGCCGAGATCATCGGCAGCGAGGGGCGCGCCTTCGTCGTGGAACTCACCTCCGGCTCCCGGGACGTGCTGCGCCGCGCCGCGTCCCAGCCCAGTGGCCCGGGGCCCAAGCTCCAGCGCGTCTTCCAGCACGGGCTCAAGCCCGCCGACGCCGACGACGAGGAGATCCCCCGCCTGCTCGAGGCGGCCGGTCTGACGGTCCTCGCCGAGGGCGGGACGACCCTGCCGCAGACCGAGTACCTCACCGACGGCACCCGCATCGACCTGCCGGCCCACTGGTTCGTCCTCGCCGCGAAGTGAGCCACTGAGGGCCGCCCGGGCTGAGGCCCCCGGACGCTGAGGAGCGGTCCGGGGGCCTCGGTGCCGTCCCCCCGGTAATGCCGGGGGCGTGGCGTTACGGCGTGGGTGTCTTCCAGATGCCGCGGCCGTGTGTGGCCACGTAGACCTGGCCGCCGTCCGGGCTCGGCGAGAGGTAGACCGCCGGCGAGGTGGGCAGGTTGGTGCCCAGGCGCGCCCAGTGGCCCGCCGAGGTGCTGGTGAACACGCCCAGGTCGGTGGCGACCACGAGGGTGCCGTTCCTGGTGATCAGCGCCGCGTTGGCCGGGGCGTCCGGGAAGGAGTCCGATGCCGCGGGGTCACCGCTGACGTCCGTCCAGGTCGTGCCGCCGTCGGTGGTCTTCCAGACGTGGCCGTAGCCGGCGCCGGGGCCCTCGTTCCAGTGCCGCGAGAAGCCGTTGACGACCGCGTAGACCGTCCTGCCGGAGGCGTCGGACGGGTCGATGGCCAGAGAGGAGATGTAGCGGTTGGGGAAGGCGGCGGGCAGGCTCACCTGGTGCCAGCTGCCGCCGTAGTTGGTGGCGATGCCGCGCCCGAAGGTGCCGTCGACCTTCGAGCAGGGTCCGCACCAGGCCGCCCACGTCACGTGGTCGCGGCTGGCGACCGCCGAGGCGGAGTGGCCGGCGCCCAGGTCGTACAGCTTGGTCCAGTCGGCGCCGGAGGTGCTGTTCCAGGTCCTGGTGTTGCCCCAGACGTACTGGCCGCCCGCGACCCACAGGCCGTTCGGGTCGGTCTCGTCCGCGCTGAAGGGGGCGATGAAGCGGGCGCCGGGGTCGCCGGGAGCGATGTCGGTGATGACGTCCTCGGAGCCGTCGTCGCTCGCGGTGTAGCCGCAGTTGTTCGTGATCTGCAGCGCCAGGTCGACGTACTCGCCGACCGTCTGGCAGCCGTTGTCCGGGTTGACCAACTGGTCGCCGCCGTCACCGCCGTACGGGGAGACCATCTCGCCGTCCGGGTTGAGCTGCTGCCCCTGGTCGGTGGCGCCCTTGGGCGCGAGCAGCGAGACGCCGTTGTCCTGCAGACCGCCCCAGACGGCCTCGCCGCTGCCGTCGGTCATCTTCCCCGCGCGCACCGAGTAGTACTGGAGGTCGCGCAGGGTGCCGGACTCGTTGAGGTTGCGCCAGCCGGCGGTGGTCTGCGTGGTGGGACGGGCGTAGGCGCCGCCGTCGTTGCCGACGAACACCTCCGGCGTGCCGCCCTTCCACTGGGAGAAGGCGAGGGCGTGCTGGTCGGAGTGCATCACGTCGCCGTCGCAGGAGTTCGCGGCCGGCTCGTACGAGAAGCACGGCATGCCGAAGTTCCAGTAGCGGCCGATCGCCTTCCAGGTGGCGCCGCCGTCCCGGGACTCGAACATCTCCTCGAGGCCCAGGTAGACGTGCTTCGGGTCGCTCGGGTCGACCGCGATGACCTGGTCGTACCAGGCCTGGGAGCCGGGCTGGTAGCCGGAGCCGATCTCGTTGATCTTCATCGCGGAGCCGGACGCCGACAGCGACGAGGAGGTCGCGATCTGCTGGAACGAGCCGCTGGCGTTGCCGCTCGGGCTGACGTACACGCCGGCGAGCACCGAGTACACGCCGGAGCCGGACGTCTTGTTGAGGAGTTTGGGGGACTCCATCGAGACGTACAGCCTGCTGCCGTCGGCCGCGTAGGCGAAAGCGGCGTTTCCGATCTCGGCGGGGTTGATCGCGCCGGTTGGGTTGGCGCGCTTCCAGGTGGTGCCCGCGTCGTCGGAGTAGTAGAAGCCGTTGTAGTCGGCGCCGCTGCGCCAGGCCACGTTGGCCAGCAGCTTCTTGCCGTCGCTGCCGGGCTGTACGGCGATGTCGTTGGCGATGTCCGCGTAGTGGCTGTCCACCCCGCAGCCCACGCCGCTGATGCCGATGCC
The DNA here is from genome assembly GCF_044388685.1 of Streptomyces sp. NPDC020192. Classification (NCBI taxonomy): domain Bacteria; kingdom Bacillati; phylum Actinomycetota; class Actinomycetes; order Kitasatosporales; family Streptomycetaceae; genus Streptomyces; species Streptomyces sp. NPDC020192. Next base: position 217,820 of record NZ_JBIRXG010000010.1, read on the forward strand.
CGCGCAGGGGGCGAGGACCTTCGTCCAGGCGGTGGACTGCCCGGCCGACAGCGGACGCCGGAAGACGCCGTGCGAGGAGGCCGCGAAGACGTAACCGGCGGCCTTGTCGAAGGTCAGGGTGTGGATCGAGCTGCTGTCCAGCTCGGTGCCGCCCACCTTGTCGCTCTCGCTGAAGCTGCCGCTGACCGGGTCGGCGAGACGGTAGACACCGCTGCCGAGGTAGTTGTCGGAGGCGGTGGTGGCCTCGCCGGTGGCCAGCCACAGCGAGCCGTCGGGCGCGACCGTGAGGGCGCCCACGGACAGGGCGGGCAGCCGGTCGGCGATCGGCGTCCAGGTCCTGCCGTCGTCGGTGGAGCGGAACACACCGCCGCCGGCGGCACCCGCGTAGACCACGCCCTGGTGGGTGGGGTCGGTGGCCAGAGCGGCGATACGGCCGGCCGAGTGGCCCGCACCGGCACCGGAGTTGGAGGCCGAGCGGTCGCGGTAGTGCAGCGCGTCCTCGTTGTACGGGGAGGTGGTGACCTCCGTCCAACTGCCGGACGTGACCGGCATGTTCTTGATGTGCGCCCAGGCGCCGGCGTACGCGCCCGCCGCGATCTGGCCGCTGGGGGAGAGCCTTGGCTCGTTGAACGCGTCGAGGGACTCCATCAGTTCACGGGACGCCTCGCCCGCCACGTCATGGCGGCTGTGATCCGTGACGCTCGCCCCGTAGGCGGCGACCGGTCCGGTCCCCGCTATCAGGAGTGTGGCGGCGACGACGGCGAGTGCCGCTCTGCCGCCGCTCTCCGCCCCGCGGCGCGGTCTGCGCCGTGCGGAATACACACGCATGGACTGTCTCCGGCTTCTTCGGCGTCAGTCGCGGCCGCCCCTACGGCCGCACTTGATCTCCTGCTGCCGAGCGCCGGAACCGTACTCCCGTCCGCTCCTCCAACCACAGAGGTTTACAGCGACTTTATAACCTGACAAACGTAACGATTGTCAAAAATGGCCTCGTTCGCCCTTCGGTCTCTCGGAGTGACGGCGCACCTCATCAGGTGCAGCGCAGTTGGTCGGCTTTCTGTTACCAGAGCCCCGACACGCCGCAGAAGTCCACTTGCACCGAGCGGAAGTTCAGGTTCATGTGAGGTGCAAGGTAAACAACCCATCATTTTTCCTGTGAGCCCTTTGTGTGACTGTTGTGCTCACGCCAAGATCCTCCTGCGCCGGGGCACCCCCATATGCCTGGTGCAGGGAGGAGAGGGCATGTTGCCCCCGAAGTACCAGCGACGGTTCATGACCTGCACCGTCGTGGCGGCCGCGTTCGGACTGGTCAGCACCCAGTCGTTCGCGGCGTCGAACGACACCAGACCCCGGCCCTGGCAGGCGGGTCACCAGGCCGCCATCGGCCGCGAGCACATCAAGGCGGTGCACGCGGGCCACGGCATGTCCGCGTTCGCCGCGGAGGGCGATGACGGCGGTGCTGACGAGGCGGAGAACTCCGCCGAGGCGACGGCCCAGTTCACCGAGGCCCGCACCGCGCCCGGCGTGGTCGCGCCCGGCGCCTACGGGGCTGCCTGGCAGCAGCTTCAGTCCATGCGGCACACGGCCGGCGGCTGGGACCACGTCACCAAGAAGGCGTACAACTCCGACGACCCCCGCTACCGCGATGTGAACTCCAACTCCAGCGGTGGCGCGGGCGACGTGACCGGCCGGATCACCGGGATCGCCGCCGACGACCACGGCTATGTGTACGCGGGCGGCGCCAACGGCGGTGTCTTCCGGTCCACGACCGGCGGCGGGCACTGGAAGCCGATCTCCGACAAGCTGCCGTCCCTGTCGACGGGCACCCTCTCGCTGGACGGCCAGAACCGGCTCTGGTACGCGACCGGCGAGTCCAACACCGGGGCGACGTCCTTCGTCGGTACCGGCGTGTACGTCCTCAAGGACCCGCGCCACGGCCAGTTCCAGCCCGGCGACCGCGTGGGCGGTGCCGAACTGGAGTCCACCGTCATCCACGCCCTGCGCTTCGCCGGCACCAGGGTGTGGGCGGCGACCAGCACCGGCGTCTGGTCGCACTCCATGACCACCCTGTCCGGGCCGTGGAAGCACGAGTTCGCGCCCAACCCGGACTATCTGCCGGGTGGTTCGAAGGCGGACGACCCGAGCGCGCCGTACAAGAACATCGCCAACGACATCGCCGTCGACCCCAAGGACCCGGACAAGGTCCTGCTCGCGGTCGGCTGGCGCGGCGGCGACACCTACAACGGTCTGTACGCGAAGGCGGACGACGGCAGCTGGAAGCCGGTCAGCGGTCTCGGTGACCTGCCCACCACCAGCGCCGACGTCGGCAACATGACGTTCGCCGCGGCGGCCGACGGCTCCCGCCTGTACGCCATCGACCAGTCGCCGGCGCAGATGGCCGCCAACCCGGACAGTGGGCTCAAGGGCGTGTACGTGTCGAAGAACGGCTCGCCGTTCGGCCCGTGGACGCTGATCGCCGACTACACCAAGCTGAAGGCGTCCGGCTCGGCCCTGCAGAGCGCGGGCTACATGCCCGGAATCCAGGCCTGGTACAACCAGTTCCTCCAGGTCGACCCGGCCAACGCCGACCACGTCTACCTCGGCCTGGAAGAGGTCTTCGAGACCAAGAACGGCGGCCAGAGCTGGACCGTGCCGGGCCCGTACTGGAACTTCCCCTTCCCCTGCTGGAGCATCGACCCGGCCAAGCAGACCGGTGACTGCTCGCCGACCACGCACTCCGACCAGCACGCGGTCGCGATCGGCAGCTACCAGGGCAAGACCTGGGCGTACGTCGGCAACGACGGCGGCATCTACCGGCGCCCGCTGAACGGCGCCGTCGACTCCGGCGGCCACGCCAAGGACTGGCAGTCCCTGAGCGACGGCACCCTCGACACCCTCCAGTACTACTCGGTGGGCGTCGGCAAGGACCTCGCCAACGGCGGCGTCTCGGTGACCGGAGGTCTGCAGGACAACGGCCAGTCGATCCTGCGCGGCCACGACAAGGTCATGGGCTCGAACTTCGGCGGTGACGGCGGAGACACCATCGCCGACCCCGCCAACGGCTGCAACATCGCCGCCGAGTACGTCTACCTCGACATGTGGGTCACCCAGAACTGTGGCGTGAACGACGGTTCCTGGTCGACGGACCCGTCCAAGGCCACCGAGTACGAGGTCGCCCCGCCGGACAAGGACCAGGGTGGCGCGGGCGCCCGCTTCATCGCCCCGATCGCTGCCGACGCCAAGGACTCCAACACCTGGGTGGCGGGCGGCCGGCACGTGTGGGTGCAGACCAAGGGCTTCGCGATCCGCTCCGGCAAGGAGTGGACGAACGCCTACGACCTCGGTGAGGGCCACGTGGCCACGGCCGTGGCCTCGTCGGGCGGCACGGTGTACGTCGGCTGGTGCGGACCGTGCAACAATCAGGGCTTCACCCGGGGCATCGCGGTCGGCAACGCCGACGGCACGGGTTGGCACCAGCTGAACCTCCCGGTCGACGGCACCGTCCCGAACCGCTACGTCTCCGGCTTCGAGATCGATCCGGCGAACGCCCAGCACGTGTATGTGGCGATCAACGGCTTCTCGCGCCGGTTCACCGAGGGCCCGGGCGCGGGCGTCGGCCACGTCTTCGAGTCCAGGGACGGCGGCGCGAGCTGGACGGACATCTCCGCCAACCTGCCCGACGTGCCCGCCGACACGGTCAAGCTCCTCCCGAACGGCGGCCTCGCCCTCGGCACCGACCTGGCCACCTTCTACCGCCCCGCCGGCGCCACGAAGTGGCTCGTCCTGGGGCACAACCTGCCCACCACGGCCGTCATGGAACTGCGCCTCGGCCCCGACGGCAAGCTGTACGCCGCCACCCACGGGCGAGGCATCTGGTCCTTCGACGTACGGCGCCTCAAGGGCCGTAAGGACTGACCACGGCGGACGCTCGTCACACCACGACGGCCGGTGCGAACCCCGCTCCCGGGGGCGCACCGGCCGTCTGGCGTTCGCCTCAGGACGACGGAAGGGCGCGGGGGTGCCGACTCCGCCTCGGAGCCGGCGCCGCTGCCTGCGCAGGCGGTCGGAAGGGCCTCATCGGATGCCCGAGTCGAAGTGGATGACGACCGTGGTGAACCGCCCGTCGGTGACGGTGACGGTCACCGGTCGGGCGATCGGGTCCACGGCGCCGGTGAGGTTGGCGGGGCGGACGGCGTAGGTGCCTGGTGGCAGTGCGATGCGGAAGTGGCCGTCCGTGCCGCTGGTGGTCTCGGTGACCTTCTTTGAGTGATCGCCGCTGGTGATGGTCACCCGGGCCCGCAGGGGCCGGTCGGGGCAGGGGCTGTGCCGGCGGACCACCGGGCAGCCGCCGTCGACCATGGTGCGGCCCTGGATCCCGGAGCCGGACGCGTGCGGCGACCCGGCTCCGCGGGAGACCCCGCATCCGGCGGCCGAGACCGCGGCGGCCAGCGCCAGGACGGCGAGCGCGGTGCGAAGGGGGCTCTTCATACGGGTCGGACTTCCCGCGGCGCCGGTCGGTTCCTCGGCCGGCGGGGACCGAGGGCCGGGCGGAGAGGTGCACTGGCCGAGGTGCGTGCCGACGGACACCGGAACGCACCTCGGAGCGAACAGTGGAGAGATCAGCGTCGGATCGGCAGAGGCACGGATCCGGCGGGCCCCTGTGGTGCGGCTACGGTCGCGGCCCCATGGGTTGTGGCGGCGGTGCTGCCGCCGGTGACGGTGAGGGGCCCAGCGGTGTAGAGGGCCTCGTCGAAGGCTTGCCCGTTGGCCGGGGTCTTGCCGACGGCGAAGACGGAAACAGCCTTGCCGCTGATGACGGAGGTGGAGATGTAGTCACCGACCATGCTGCCCTGGGTGGAGTTGGCGATCTGGGACAGGGACATGGGGCCCGCGACGGTGGTCGGGCTGCTCCAGGTGCTGCCGCCGTTGGCGGAGGAGATGTAGCCGACCTCCAGTTGGCAGGTGGAGGCGGTGCAGTTGGCGTTCGGATAGAAGTAGTAATAGAGGCCGATCTTCGCCGTCGTGCCGGAGGTGGCGGGGTCGACGCCGATGCCGGGGATGAAGTGGTCCACGCCGCTGGAGGTGGCGTCGATCGGTACGCGGGTCACCGACGACCAGGTGGTGCCGTTGGTCGAGGTGGCGTAGACGATGTCGTTCGCCGGGCAGCCGGAACGGAAGCGGCAGTCCTGCCAGGCGACGTAGACCTTGCCGGAGCCGTCGATCTCGGCGGACGGCAGGCCCTCGCCGTCGCGCAGATTGCCGGCCACGCCATGGCTGGAGACGTTCGCGATCAGCGTGCTGGAGGACCAGCTGGAGCCGCCGTTGGTGGAGCTGAACGCCCGGACGGCGCTGCCGTTGGCGGAGTAGGGGACCACGACCGTGCCGTTCGGCTGGACCAGCGGCTGGCCGCCGAGCCCGCCGGGGTTCCCGGAAGGCGAGACGGGGCTGGACCAGGTGGCGCCGCCGTCGGTGGAGCGGCTCATGACGATGCCGTTGCCGGACGAGGTGACGTCGACCTCGACGTAGCAGGTGCCGTAGAAGCCGCTGGCGGCCGTGTTGTCGCAGACGATCCATTCCTTGTCGTAGCCCTGGCCGTCATTGCCGACCGCCATGACCGGGTTCTGCCAGCTCGTGCCGTTCGACGAGCGGCTGACCGTCACGCCCGCGCCATTGGCGTTGGAGTCGATGACCAGCCCGGCCACCATCCAGGTGCCGTGCTTGGCGTCGTAGGCCACGGCCGGGTCGGAGACTCGGGCCCAGCTGCCGCCCTGGTAGGTGGTGATGCCGGGGAGCATGCCGTGCTGCCAGGTGGTGCCGCCGTCGGTGGAGGTGTTCCAGCCGATGTCGGAGGAGCCGCCGTCGGTGAACCGGCCGACCTGGGAGGAGGCGACGATCGTGTTGCCGTACGCGAAGGTGTCCGGCTCCAGCTCGGTGGCGTGCTGGCTGGAGGTGTTGGTGAACGGGTCCGTGCTGACCTGGGTCAGGCCGGGCGGCGGGGCGGTCGTGGTGAAGGCCACGTCGTCGTAGAGCGTGTAGGTGGCGTCGCCCGCGTAGTTGTCGTCGTGGCTGACGAGGGTGAGCGTGTAGCTGTGCCCGGCGGTCACGGAGGACGTGACCTGCTTCCAGCCCTGGCCGTTGGTGCAGGTCTTGGCCAGTGCGGTCGTCATGGTGCCGGTCGTGGTGTCGGCGAGGGTGGCCGTGGCCCAGTCGTACGTCACCGTGTCGGGACAGGTGACGCTGTACCAGAAGGACATCTGTGTAGCACCGGTGGGTGCGGTGAAGCTCTGGGCGATCGAGGAGTCGCCGTTGGTGGGCGACGTGCCGCCGACCCGGGCGGCGTATGTACCGCTGTGCGCACCGGAGTTGACGACGCTCGTGGTGCCGGTGGTGGTCCAGCCGGTCAGGCTGCCGGATTCGAAGCCGCCGTTGGAGACGTCGGCCAGTGCCGGATGGGACGCGAGGAGCAGACCGCCCAACGAGAGCAGAGCGGCGGTGGCAGTTGCCACGGATCTGCGGACAGCAGTGCGCGACATGAGGAGACCCCTTGCCGTTGGGGAGTGGGGGAACGGGGGTGGGCCGACGACGCGCGGCCGGCGGCCCACCCGGGGACGACGCGCTGATCAGGACAGGGTCACGTCGTCGTAGCGGGTGTACGTGGCGTCACCCGTGTAGTTGTCGTCATGGCTGACCAGGGTGAGCGTGTAGCTGTGCCCGGCCGTGACCGAGGCGGTCTTCTGGAGCCAGCCGGAGGACGACACGCAGGTCTTGGCCAGCACGGTGGTCGTGGTGCCGGTCGTGTTGTCCTTGAGCGTGGCCGTGGCCCAGTCGTAGGTGAGTGTGTCCGGGCAGGTCACGTTGTAGGAGAAGCCGAGCGTGCTGGTCCCGGAGGGCGCCGTGAACGTCTGGGCGATCGAGGAGTCACCGTTGGTCGGCGACGTGCTGCCGAGCTGGGCGGCGTACGTTCCGCTGTGCGCACCGGAGCTGACCACCGATGTGGTCCCGGCCGGGGTCCAGCCGGACAGGCTGTCCGTCTCGAAGCCGCCGTTCGTGATCCCGCCGCCGCTGCCGGAGGTGACGGTGAGCGTGTAGGTGGCGGTGTGCGTGGCCGAGGCGCCGGTGCCGGTGACGGTGATGTTGTACGTCCCCGCCGGCGTCGACGAGGAGGTGGCCACTGTCAGCGTGGAGGAGCCGCCCGCGGTGACCGACGTCGGGTTGAAGCTCGCGGTCGCACCGCTGGGCAGCCCGGACGCGGACAGGCTCACCGACTGCGCCGAACCCGAGGTGACGGCAGTGGACACCGTGGTGGTCGCCGACGAGCCGGCGGCGACACCGGACGAGGCCGGGCTGACGCCGATCGAGAAGTCGTTGCTCGCGGTGGAACCGCAGTTGGGCAGCGTGAACGAGGCCAGCCGGGTGTGCCAGTTGAAGTTGCCGTTGGCGGGGATGTACTCGTTCGTGTACCAGAAGGTGCAGTCGTCCGTCGGGTCGACGGACATCGAGGTGTAGTCGCCCCAGCGGCTGTAGCTGGTCTGCGAGCCGCCGCCGGTGATCGCGGTGACCTCGCCCTGCGTCATCGTGCCGAGCGTGTCCCCGGCCAGACGGCCGGTGTAGCGGACCGACGGATGCACCGAGGAAGAGGACTGCGAGTAGCCGAGGGCGATGTTGCCGACCTTGTCCTCGGCGATCGAACCCATCCAGCGGTACGTGGAGTCAGGTGCGTAGGTGCCCTGCTGGTAGACGGTCGGGCTGCCGCCGGACATGCGCAGCTCGTACCACCGCACGCCCACCGAACTCCCTGCCGTGACCGCGTCGTTGACGACCAGCGACTCGTGGTCGCCGAAGTTGCGGTAGGCCAGTCGGAACATCAGCCGGTCGGAGAGCGAGTCGAGCTGCTGACTGGTCCCGCTCTGCGGGATGCACGTGCCCGAACTGCCGCAGGCGGTGGTGTACGAGGCGACGGTCAGTGTCGACGGCCCGGCGAAGGTCGAGTTGGACGTCGTGGTCCAGTCGACGTGGAACTTCCAGTAGGCCAGCGTCGTACTCGTCGTGCCCAGGCCCACCATCAGCTCCGGCTCGCCGGACGGCGGCGCGGTCGAGCCGTCCAGGTCCGCGCCGAGCAGGCCGCCGTAGGAGGACGAGGTGGTGAAGCACTGCTGGGTGGCGCTCGCGCCGGTGAGCATGGCGGAGCGGTTCAGGGCGCACGCCTCGGCGTTCAGGAAGCTGCCGGAGGCGGTGAACATGTTGTACGTGACGTAGTACGCGTCCGGCCACACCGACAGCTTCGGGTAGTCGGGGAAGTTGGCGTACTGGAACGAGTAGCGGTAGTAGCTGCCCGTCGCGTCCGCGCCGGTGGAGACGGCCACGCACTCGTAGTACGGGCCGGAGGACGAGGAGACGTTCGCGAACTGCGTCACCACCCAGCGGCCGGCCAGGGTGTCCCAGCGGACCACGGCGTCACCGTCGTTGGTGGTCTCGCACGAGCCGCCGAACCCGGACCAGAGCGTGCTGGTGTTGGTCGGCGCGAGGACGGTGGTCCCGGACTTGGAGTACACCGCGTAGGCGGTGTTCACGGTCTCGACGATCTGGCTGGAGCCGACGGCGGCGTTCGGGTCCGGCGGGACACCGGTGATCGAGTAGTTCCCGGCGCCGACGCCTTCGAAGTTCGTGCCCGTCGAGGGGGCAGAAGGTCCGCCGGGGCTGGACTGCACGACCGGGTCGGGGATGGGGGACGCGGGCGGGTGGGGCAGCCGCGTCTCGCCGGGGTCGTCGCCCTGCTCCTTTCTGCCGTGGCGGCCGTGGTGCGCGTGGGCCGCCATGGAGCGCAGGGTGGGAGAGGTGTCGTGCCGGACGGCGGGGCCGGTGTCGGCCGAGCGGTGGGCCGTCGGGGTGTGGGGTGCGGGGTCGGCCTGGGCGGCGGGGGCGGCGAGCCAGAGGGCGGGAACGGCGGTCAGGATCGCGGTGAGCGCGGCTATGCGACCGCGTCTGCGTCTGCGTCTGCGTCTGGATCGGGACACGGAACATCCTTTCGGCCAGCCGGAGTTCGTCCGGCATGTAGGGAGAAGAAGGACGTTCACGCCGATGGAGCGCGTGTTCGCAATCCGGGATGGTTGCACTGGACATGTCACGCAACAAGAGAGAAGAAGCCTGCGTGGCGCGAAGCAACCGAGAATTTACAGAGTGCAGTCAACTCACAGTAAAAACACAGGGTTTCCTCTGTATCGCCCAAGGGATTCCCCTGTATCGCCCGTAACGGGGGCATGAGTGCCCGTCGGGCCGGGGAACGGATCGAGCAACAGCGGCGTCCCACCGCCGGCCTGTCCCAACTCCGCCCGGAAGCACCGTGAGACCCCGCCACACGGGCGCCCGCTCGCTCGCCGTTGTCGCCCTCGTTGTTTCAGCCGCCGCCTGCGCATCCGGTACCGGGGCCATCGTGCCTGCCAAGGAGCCCTTCCGGTCTCCACTTCGGCCCCGGCGTCCCACGGGAGCCCGGCCTCCTCCACCTCGGCGCCCCACGACACATCGGCCACGGCCGGCGCTCCCGCTCGCCTGTGCCTCAGCGACACTGTCAGGGTTCGCTACCCGCCTGCCGACAACCCCCTGCGCACTAGCTGCGTCCGCGTCGGCACGACGATCCACATCACTCAAGCCGCCACCCCACTAGCGCTGGGCGCCGGTCACGAGCTCGAGCCCGAAGGCGGTCACGGTGCTCGACGACAGCCTGGCACCCGACGGCACCAGGTCCGCGACCGCACGCGCCGCGTCTCCAGGCACAGCCACCCTGGCTCAGCCGACACCTGCACCCCGACCGCACAGCCCGCCCTCGCGAGTCTGGAAACCGACCTTCACCGTGGCCCCATGACGGTCGCACGTCTACAACGGTTCGACGTGCACCAGCAGCCGCCACATCCGCGTTTGCGGCCCGAACGGATCCCCGCGGAACGACGACATCGACCGCAGCTCCGCCTCACCGGCGCCGGCCGCCCTGACCGTGACCCGTACGGTCCCCTCGGACATGTCCGCAGCGGTCACCGCCAAGGGTCCCGTGACCACCTCGACCGGCGTCCACCCGTAGGCGGGTGATCCGTGGAGAGTGATGACGACCTCGTCCCCCACCCGTACCTGTAGCGGCGGCCCTGGCGGATCCCCCGGATGGTGGACCACGTCCACCTGTCTGGGCCTGTCGTATGCCATGTTCACGAAACCTAGCGGGCAAGGTCCATCAGCTGAAGGAGAGTCCGCGTAGGCGTTGCGGACGTCGGTGTCGGAATTCCCGAGTGGGCTCAGCCACCTCTCCGCCTCGTAGGAAGTTCCCTCACCGGCGCGTAACGTGAAGCAGCATGAAGATCCTCGTCTCCTGGGGCTGATGCTGTGGCCTGCGGCAGAGAGCGGAATGCGGCACGTCGTCGGGGCACTGACGGCCGCTGAAACCCATGGCGGCTCAGGGCGGCCGATGTCAGCACTGATGTCGGGCGCTTGGCGGACTCACTCCTGGTAGTCGGCCAGTGGAGCTGTCGTGGCGTGTCGCCCTCATGTCCGCCAAGGCGGATGCGCTCTGCAACGCCGAATACGGGCAGGTCAGCGAGGAGAGAGTCAACCACCGCAACGGTTGTCGCCCGCGCGAGTGGGACACGAGGGCCGGCACCGTCGAACTTGCCCTTCCCAAGCTCAGGTCCGGCAGCCACTTCCCGCACTGGCTCCTTGAACGCGGGCGGCGGGCCGAGCAGGCCCTCATCAGCATGGTCGCCAGCGCCTACCTGCTCGGCGTCTCCACCCGCCGCGTCGAGAAGCCGGCCGAGTCTCTGGGCGTCACCCAGCTGTCGGAGTCCCAGGTCAGCGCGATGGCCAAGCACCTGAGCAGGTCGCCGCCTTCCGCAACAGGCCCCTGGACGCCGGCCCCTACACGTTCGTCCGGGTCGACGCGCTCACGCAGAAGGTCCGCGAGGGCGGCCGCATCATCAACGTCCACGCGCTGATCGCGGTCGGCATCAACGCCGACGGTCACCGCGAGATCCTCGGCCTGGACGTCGCCACCACCGAGGACGGTGCCGGCTTGCTTGCCTTCCTGTGCTCGCTCATCGCCCGCGGCCTGTCCGGCGTCCAACTGGTCATCTCCGACGCACACATGGGCCTGATCAACGCGATCGGCGCCACGCTGCCCGGGGCGAGCCGGTAGCGATGCCGCACCCACTACGCCCGCTCGTTGCTGAGCCAGGTGCCCAAGTCGGGCCAGCCCTGGGTCGCCACGCTGCTGCAGACCATCGTCGAACAGCCCGACGCCGACGCCGTCCAGCCCCGGATGAGGCACGTGCTCGACGCTCTGGAGGCCAAGTTCCCCAAGGCCGCAGAGCATCTCGACATCGCGCAGGCGGACGTGCTGGCGTTCACCGTCTTTCCGCGCGAGATCTGGCGGCAGATCTGGTCCAAAAATCCACAGGAACGGCTGAACAAGGAGATCAGGCGCCGCACCGACGTGGTCGGCGTCTTCCCCGACCGCACCGCCCTGATCCGCCTGGTCGGCGCCGTCCTGGCCGAGCAGAACGACGAATGGACCGAGGCCCGCCGCTCCATGGGACTCGACCTGCTGGCCAAGGTCCGCCTCCACCCGATCGAGTCAGAAACCGACGACACCGTCCTGCCCACCGGACTCACCGCATGGCCTCGAAGAAGAGATCACCGAGTGGCCGTCGATACACCACTCCATCAATGGACGTGACCGTCGGACGGCCCGGTTGGCTCCCCGGTCGGCTCCCGCAGCGCGTGCACGTGTTGCCTCGCCAGACCTGCGCACATGGCTCCGGAGTGATTGTGCCGATCAGCCTTACAAGGCTCTGACGGGCGCACACAACTGCGAAAGCTTGGAGTCGTCTGGATACAGCCGTGCCCCGGCCAGGTTCTGGCCGGGGCACGGACCTAGCCATAGCCGGCCCGCGTGCAGCATCAGCCCGATCCCCACGACCAGCAGACCCGCCGCCGCGAGCCGGGGCGCGCCGAGGCGCTCCTTGAAGTAGACCGCGCCGATCGCGGCCCCGACGATGATCGAGGTCATGCTGATGGGCATCGAGCGGGCGAACTGCCGCACGCCAGCACTCGGGCGCCCTGGGCGGGGTCGGGCTGTGCCAGGTCGCCGCCCACCTCGCCTACGTCACCGCCGCAGGGCGCGCTGATCGGCCGGGCCGTGTACCTGACCCGGGACTGGGTCGCCGACGACGAACGCCGCGAGTAGACGGGTGTCCCCGACAACCTCGCCTTCGCCAGCACACCCCAGCTGGCCGACGCGACGCCTGAGGGGCCGCGCCAGGCGGGGCGTCCGGCCCGCTGGGTGGCCGCCGACGCGGTCTCGGCGGGCGTGAACCACGCACGCGGTACGCGAGCTGGGCTACACCCGTCTGGGTGACTTGCCGCTCTTCGGGCGATGTGCGATACGTGGAGAGAGGGCCCCTTCAGCGCTCGCCGAGGAACCCCTGCTGGCCGTCCTGGAAGAAGAGTGCCATGACAGGAGCGCAAGAGGCCGCCGGGCGCGTGATCACCGGACGCTACCGGCTTCTGCGTCGGCTCGGCACCGGCGGCATGGGACGTGTGTGGCTGGCGTACGACCAGGAACTGGCCTGCGAGGTCGCGCTCAAGGAGATCATTCTGCCGCCGGACGTCCCCGAATGCGAGGTGGGATCCCGGATTGCGAGGGCCCGCGGCGAGGCCCGGCACGCCGCCCGGCTGCGCAACCATCCGCATGTCGTCACCGTCCACGACATCGTGGAAGAGGACGGCCTGCCGTGGATCGTCATGGAATACGTCCCCGACTCCATGGACCTGGAGGCGGTGGTGCGCGAGCGAGGGCCGCTGCCGCCCCGCGACGTCGCCCGGATCGGTCTGGCGGTCCTCGACGCCCTGCTGGAGGGACACCGGCTCGGTGTCCTGCACCGGGACGTCAAACCGGCCAACATCCTGCTGACCCATCCGGGGCCCCAGCCCTCCTGTCCGACAGAGGGCGGCGGCCGGGTGATGCTCACCGACTACGGCATCGCGCTGGAGCCGAGCTCCGGGGAGGACCGCCTGACCGCCACCCTGGAGATCCTCGGGACGCCGCGCTTCATGGCCCCGGAGCGGGTCAACAGTCAGCCGCCCACCCCTGCCGCCGACCTGTTCTCGCTCGGGGCCACCCTGTACTACGCCCTCGAGGGGGTTGGTCCCTTCGACCGCGACACCGCCATCACCACGCTGAGCGCCCTGCTGTTCGAGTCCCCGAGCCCGCCGCGCGAGGCGACGGACCTGAGCCCGGTCCTCTTCGGGCTGCTGGCCAAGGACCCCGCGGACAGGATGGACGGTGAGGACGCCGCATGGCGGCTCGCCTCGATCGCCGACCAGCCCCACGCCTCCCCTTTGCAGCAACCGGCTCCCTCACCGGAGGCGCCGCCGCCCGAGTGGCCCCCCGCCTCGAAGCCGCCGCGCCCCCAAGAATCGGCCCCGCCGACCAAGATCCTGCCGGCCGGGTCGGGGGAACCGGCCGGCCCGCCCCCGGAACCGCTGCCGCACAAAGGGGACGAGGCCCGGCTGCGGCTTCGTCCGCCGCGGCCCGGAAACCGCCGGGCCAGGCTCATCGCGGGGGTGACGCTGGTGGTGCTTGCCGCAGCGGGCGGCGGCATCTACCTGGCACAGTCCCGCTCCTCGGGTCCTGAAGCCACCGCACCGTCCGTGTCCTCGATCCAGGTCGGCAACTCCCCGGGCGGGGTGGCGGTGTCGCCAGATGGGCGCCGGGCCTATGCGACCAACTACTTCGACCCGGCTTCGGTGTCGGTGATCGACACGGCCACCAATCGCACCGTGGGCAACCCCATTCGCGTCGGCAGCAAGCCGCAGGGGGTGGCGGTCTCCCCGGACGGACGCAGGGCCTACGCGGCCAACTCCGGCTCGGATTCGGTGTCGGTGATCGACACGGCCACCAATCGCACCGTGGGCAACCCCATCGGTGTCGGCAAGAACCCCATCAGACTGGCGGTCTCCCAGGACGGACGCCGGGCCTACGCGGCCAACTCCGGCTCGGATTCGGTGTCGGTGATCGACACCGCCACCAACCGCACCGTGGGTAACCCCATTCCCGTCGGTGACAACCCGCAGGGGGTGGCGGTCTCCCCGGACGGACGCTGGGCCTACGCGGTCAATGCCGGCTCGGATTCGGTGTCGGTGATCGACACGGCCACCAATCGCACCGTGGGCAACCCCATCGGTGTCGGCAAGAACCCGGTCGGGGTGGCGGTGTCCCCGGACGGACGTCGGGCTTATGCGGTCAATGCCGGCTCGGATTCGGTGTCGGTGATCGACACGGCCACCAATCGCACCGTGGGCAACCCCATCGGTGTCGGCAAGAACCCGGTCGGG